>DASQMK010000625.1:0-17116 GCA_035645575.1 Metabacillus sp. | reverse complement strand
TAATAACGAAGAGTTTAAACAAATTTATGATGACATTATAAATATGAAGGAAAATAAATAATCGAGGTCGATAACATGAAGCATGTAAAGAAAAGTATCGATAGAGTCATTGAATTTCTTACTTGTACTTTATTCTTAATAATGATAGCGGTTGCAAGTTGGCAGGTATTAAGTCGCTTTATCTTAAAAAATCCAAGTACATTTACAGAAGAACTATTAAGGTATAGTTTAATTTGGCTTGCCATGCTGGCAACGGCATATGTTGTTGGAAAAAGTGAGCATATTGCGATTTCCTTCTTAAGGGACAAAATGGATGAGGATTCCGGGTTTAAGCTGGATATCGTTATTCAAGCATTCTTCCTATTATTCTCTGCAACTATTATGGTTTACGGCGGTGTAAAGGCAGTTTCCCTTACGATGGCTCAGATTTCTCCAGCATTGCATGTACCGATGGGGTTTGTTTATTTGGCACTACCTTTATCAGGAGTGTTCATTCTTGTTTACAGCACGATCAATATCCTAGAGTTAGTAAATAAGAAGAAAAAAGTCACGATTATTGAAGAAAGAAATGCAAGTTAAAGAACATTCATGAAAGTAGGTGAATCATATGGAGTTACAAGCTAGTTTAATCTTAATTAGTGTTTTTGCTGTCCTTATGTTTATAGGAATACCAATTGCAATTAGTATTGCAACCGCTTCACTAGCCACAGTGATTATTGTTTTACCTTTCGATGTATCTGTATTTACTTCTGCACAAAAGATGATCACTAGTTTAGATAGCTTTTCCTTATTAGCTGTTCCATTTTTTATCTTATCGGGAATTATTATGAATAATGGTGGAATCGCTATCAAACTTGTAAATTTAGCAAAGTTAATAGGTGGTAGAATCCCTGGTTCATTAGCCCATACAAATATTATTGGGAATATGTTCTTCGGATCTATTTCCGGATCAGCGATTGCTGCATCAACAGCAATTGGGGGTACGTTAATACCACTGCAACAAAAAGAAGGATATGATAAGACATTTTCTGCTGCAGTAAATATCGCATCAGCGCCAACAGGAATGTTAATCCCGCCAAGCTCCGCATTTATTATTTTCTCGCTAATAAGTGGAGGAACTTCTATTGCTGCCTTGTTTATGGGAGGATATGTTGTGGGAATATTATGGGGATTAGCTGTTATGTTAGTAGCCTATATTATTGCGAAGAAGAATAAATATCCAGTAGCACCAAAGGTTTCTTTTCATGAGGCAAAAAAAATCATCATTGAAGCGATTCCAAGTTTATTGTTGATTGTTATTATTATCGGAGGAATTCTCTCAGGTATCTTTACAGCTATAGAGGCTTCAGCAGTATGTGTAGTCTATTCATTATTTTTAGCTCTAATCTTTTATCGATCAATTTCATTTAAACAACTGCCAAGTGTTTTAGTAGAAGCAGTTAAAATGACCGGCATCATTATGTTTTTAATTGCTGCTTCATCCGGTATGTCCTTTGTTATGTCATTAACTGGATTACCAGAAGCAATTAGTAATCTTATTTTAGGCATCTCAGATAACAAATTTGTTATCCTTGCTTGTATTACCATTATATTATTATTAATTGGTACGTTTATGGATATCGCACCAGCTATCTTGATCTTCACGCCTATCTTTTTACCAATCGCTACAAGTTTAGGAATTGATCCAGTACACTTTGGTATATTTTTCATTTTTAATTTATGTATTGGAACTATAACACCACCTGTTGGTACCGGGCTATTTGTAGGAGCGAGTATTGGTAAAGTAAAAATAGAAAAAGTCCTAAAGCCATTAATGCCGTTTTATGTAGCGATCATCATGATTGTAGTGCTTGTTACATACATCCCGCAAATAAGTTTATTTTTACCTAATCTATTTGGTTTGTAGAACGGTGTTTCTTTATAGATCTACTTACTGAAAAATTTAATGAAACTCTTTTTCAAGACCTTATACCATTTTACGGTATAAGGTTTTATTTTTGGGCTTTTTTCGCAAACTTTGTTGCTAAAGTAATAAGTATTGTGCATGGTTGATTGCAGCACCAGGTTGCTCGCTTTCCGTGGGGCGTGCGGTGAGCCTCCTCGGCGCAAAGCGCTGCATGAGTCTCACTTAACACGCTACTCCCCTGCCTTGCTCCAGCGCCTAGCCCCTCGAGGTCATAAGCCACTCTTGAATTGAAGACAAAGAACGTCTTCTATTCAAGAGCGTCTTATTTGCCCTAGGCTAAACAGGCGCTTCCGCATTTCTAAACTTCTTCCATGCAACAGCTTATTGATACGTCATTAATGAATTCACATAAACCTGTTATCAACCAAAATGAAAGTATGTTAGATCAGTGGGAAAGAAACATCACAAATAAAAAAGGAGAATAACTAAAATGGGAATTTTTAAAAGAATAAAAACAATTGCAAGAGCTGATATTAATAGTCTATTAGATAAGGCGGAAGATCCGATCGCGATGTTAAATGAATATTCACGAGAGATGGAGCAAGAAATGGGACAAGCTCAGAAGGCCCTTTCTCGTCAAATTTTTGTAGAAAATAAACAAGCAGCACTAATTCTGGAAACAAAGAATTTAATTGATAAAAGAACAAGACAAGCTAAGCTTGCGATTCAACATGAAGAGGATCACATGGAAAAATTAGCTGTACAGGAAAAATTAGTTCAAGAAAAACAACTTAGCATTTATCAGCAACAATACGAAGCGATTCAAGGTCAAACTCAATTGCTAAAAGAGAAGCTGCAGGAACTTCAGGAAATTTACAGTGAGTTACAACATAAGAAGGTACTTTTAGCATCAAGAGTTAATGTGGCTCAGTCGATTAAACAGATTCAAAATGTTACTGCATCCTTCCAAACAGGTACGATTTCCAGAGGAGTGGCTCGTGCCGAAGAACGTATATTATTAATGGAAGCAGAGGTACAAGCCGGCAACCAATTTATGAGTCCATTAGCTCAGCATGACCCTTACTTTCGTAACTATGCGAATGAGGATGAATTAAATAGTGAACTAGAAAAGCTCAAAGTGAAAAGGATAGCCAAGGTAAGGAAGGCTAATAAGTGATTTTGCAGAGAAGCACTAGCTGTTACTGTTAGTGCTTCTTTTTTTGTATCTTACACAGCAGATTCCTGCTATGTTTACGATTAAAAAGCCACCTGATCCCGTCTATTATTTTTAATTAATATATTGAATAAGAACATAGCCTTAACTACGTACGGGAGTTAAGTTTTTTTATTTTAATTATCTTATTGACCTGGAACGCGTTTCATACATTACACTCATAAACAAAGAATGAAAGCAAGGAGAGATACTTATGTTAGGACTAATGATACTATGCTTTGTTATCTATTCTGCAGCTTATTTGTGCTTACGAGGTTCCGGGCAATCGGTAAAAGTAAAACCAATTAGAGACTTTGACGATTATTTTATTGAAAGCAATGGTAGAATGAAATCAAAAGAAAACATGCACAATTAATGAAGGTGAGAAAATGACAAATATTAGAGACTTAGCAAAACTGGCTGGAGTTTCGGTCACAACAGTTTCTCGTGTCATCAATAACCATCCTTATGTAAGTGAAGAAAAAAAGAATGCTGTCCTAAAGGCAATTAAGGATAGTAATTATCATCAGAACATTAATGCGGTTCACTTAAGCAGGGGGAAAACATTATTGATGGGGGTTGTACTCCCTTATTCAGATCATCCCTATTTTGCTCTACTATTAAAGGGGATAGCAAAGCAAGCGCTAGAAAACAATTATAAGTTGGTTTTGTTTCAAACGGATTATAAAGAAAGTAGAGAGATGGAAGCTCTACAAATGCTAAAGCATAAGCAGATCGATTCACTGATCATTTGCTCCAGAAGCTGTGATGTATCAACAATTGAAGAGCATTTACAGTATGGGCCGATCGTATTATGTGAAAATGTGCAGGCAAAAGAGCTGTCAACTACGTTTATTGATCACTACAGTACGTTTACAAATGCCTTAGAGTACTTGTATCAAAAAGGACATCGAAATATTGGATATTGTATTGGCAGGAAATCCGGGACTAATAGCCGTAAACGAGAGATGGCTTATAGGGATTTTGTGAACAAGTATCAGTTAATATACAATCAAGATTATGTTATGGATCATTGTCTTTATTTTGAGGACGGTGAGAAAGTGGTCAAACGAATACGAGAAATGAATTCACCACCATCTGCCTTAATTGTGACAAATGATCAGGTGGCAGCTGGTATTGTGACTTCTTGTCAAAATTTACAGATATCGATCCCTGAACAGCTCGCGATTATTGGATTTGACAACCAACCGATAGCAAGAATGATGAATATTACCTCTTTTGAATTACCCCTAGAGGAAATGGGGGAAAATATGTTTCTTCAAGCAGTAAATTCGGAGGTTACTCATAAAGAGTTTTCAGTACAATTTATTATTAGAGGAACAGTTTAAAAAGTCGGTATTATGTAAAATTTCATTTTTTTACTATATAATGACTATTGTTAGGGAAAACGAAAGGTGGAATGGTTATGACAAATAGAAGCGTCATATTTTTTGATATAGATGGGACATTACTGAAACATGATAAAACGTTACCAGCCTCAACGAAAGAAGCTATTTTTCAATTAAAGGGATTGGGACATGAAGTGGCCATTGCAACAGGACGAGCTCCTTTTATGTTTGAAGATTTACGAAAGGAATTAGACATTCATACATATGTCAGCTACAACGGTCAGTATGTTGTCTTAGATGGGGAAGTATTGTATTCAAACCCTTTGGATATTGAATCGCTTAAAAAATTAACAGAAGCAGCTCTATTAAATGAACATCCTGTTGTGTATATGGATCATGAAGATATGAAAGCAAATGTTCCAGAGCATGCTTATATTAATGAGAGTATTAACACATTAAAAATCGATCGTTTTCCTACACATGATCCACACTACTACAAAGGTCGTGAGTTATATCAATCACTTCTTTTCTGTAAAGAAGGAGAAGAAACTCAATACGAAAACAGCTTTAAAGAATTTGATTTTATCAGGTGGCATCCGCTGTCTGTTGATATTCTTCCTAAGGGAGGATCTAAAGCAAAAGGTATTGAAAAGATTGTTGAAAAATTAGGATTTCCATCAGAGCGACAATATGCATTTGGTGATGGTTTAAATGATATAGACATGCTTTCAAAGATATCAAATAGTGTGGCAATGGGAAATGCTGAAGAACCAGTAAAGGCTGTTGCCAAACATATAACGAAGTCTGTTGAAGAAGATGGAATTGTTCATGGATTGCAAATGGTTGGATTGTTAAGTAATTAATTCGATACGTATTAGTAAGTAATTATAATAGAAGAAACGGGAAAATCCTTAACACTTTTAAAGATTCAGTGTTAAGGATTTTTTATTACTTTGTCCAACTTCCATTAATAACTTTTTCTTATCCTTATTCATAAAATGAATATAATTTTCTTATCATTAACTAACTACTATAATAAAAGTAAAGAGTTACCATTATGTTCAGGATAGGTGAAAGCAAAGAAGGAGGAGAATGAGATGAGTAACAAGAACGATGTAAAAAAGCAATTTGGTCGTAGTGCTGATGATTATGTGAAAAGCACTATACACAGTAAAGGTTCGGATTTGAAGATGCTGCTAAAAATGGCTAATTCAACAGGAAACGAAGAGGTTCTTGATGTCGCAACAGGAGGCGGACATACTGCTAATGCTTTTGCTCCCTTTGTCAGAAAGGTAACAGCTATGGATTTAACACCGGAAATGCTAAAAGCTGCTGAAAAGTTCGTTGAAGAAAACGGACATACTAATGTTGTGTTTGTTGAAGGTGATGCTGAAAAAATGCCTTTCCCAGATGGGAATTTTGATATCGTTACTTGTCGTATTGCTCCTCACCATTTCCCAAACATTGATAAGTTTATAAGTGAGGTTCATCGTGTGTTAAAAAGCAGTGGGCAATTTTTATTGGATGATAATGTTGCTCCTGAGAACGATGAATTTGATCACTTTTATAATAAGATTGAAAAAATGAGAGATTATAGTCATTATCGCGCATGGAAAAAAACAGAGTGGATCCAGAAGGTAGAATTATTAGGTTTTGAAATACAAGAAATCTCACGGTTTGAAAAAAGATTTGAATTTGAAAGTTGGTGTGATCGAATGCAGTTGTCGAAGAAAGAGAAAGATGACTTAACCGAAAGGATTCTTAAGGCACCAGAAAAGGTAAAGCACAAATTTCGAATTGTTATAAAAGATAACGAAGTCAAATCGTTTCTTGGGGAAGCGATTCTATTGAGTGCGGTAAAACAGTAATTAAATCATCGTGAAAAATTTCCACCTTCATTCATAAAGTATATAAAAATACCGTCTTCAAATAGGAAGACGGTATGATAATAATCACTTCTCAGATAAAAAAGATTCAATTAATGCTAACGGAAGCTGAAATTGGTTCTTGTCAATCGTAATAAGTGGATCGGCTTTTTCTTGTTCATTTGCAGATTCCTTATAAGCATTAATTTCACGATTAAGGCGCTCCATTTTCTTATCAAGCTTTGCAGCGACATCTGCAGCTTCCTTAAGCTCCTGCCTTAATTCTTTAGGAATTCCTTTATTATATTTATAGTAGATTTTATGTTCTAAGCTTGCCCAAAAGTCCATTGCAATCGTACGGATTTGGACCTCTACATTTACTAATTCCTCGCGATCTGACATGAAAATAGGAATTTCTAAAATCATGTGAAGGCTCTGGTATCCATTTGGCTTAGGATTTTTGATGTAATCTTTATATTCGATCACACGAATATCCTTTTGGCTTGAGAGCATCTTGCTAATTTCATATATATCTGAGATGAATGAAACGTTAATTCTTATACCCGCTATGTCCCGAATATTTTCCTTAATCGAATCTAATGATAAAGGGCATCCTTTTTTTATAATTTTGTTTAAGATGCTTTCAGGTGATTTCAGGCGAGATTTCACATGCTCAATTGGATTATAGTCATGAATATATGTGAATTCATCCTTCAAAATATTAATTTTCGTATTAACTTCATCTAAAGCAAATTGATAGGCCATCATAAATCTTGTTAATTCAACTTTAACTTTTTTTAAATCATTTAGACTAAATTGATCTGGTGTCATTTTTTAACCTCTCTTGGTTGTAGTAGATTATATGAAATTCAACTATTATTCATTTATGTTTAATTCAAAAATAGTATCGACCTTATTATACCTTAAAATCTCAAGTAATTGTTCCGCGAGAAAGGTAGAGCTATATGTAAATTCATCGTTTATCTATTCGGTGATCAAACCTAATATGACATAGGAATGATAACTGATGCACCTTCTGGTATGGGAAAGGAAATCGCGATTCTCTACGCAAAAGAAGGTGCTAAAGTTATCGTTTCTGATATTAATGACCAGGCAGCAAACGCAGTTGTTCAGGAAATTAAAGCTGCAGGAGGAGAAGCGACCGCTGTCTTAGCAAATGTTGCTAAAGAGGGGATATTCAAAATCTTATTGATACGGCTGTAAAGACTTATGGTACAGTTGATGTCCTTGTTAATAATGCAGGCATCATGGATAATTTGAACCTGCGGGTAATATTGAAGATGAAGAATATTTGCGATTAATACAAATAGTGTAATGAGAAGTACACGTAAAGTTTTACCAATCTTTTTAGAAAAAGAAAATGGAATAATTATTAATATCGCTTCTGACAGGACATATATACGGGGTACGTGCTGGTGCTGCATATACCGCTTCAAAACATGCTGTTGTTGGATTTGCAAAAAATACCGGTTATATGTATGCTGGACAAGGAATAAGATGTAATGCAATTGCTCTTAGGTGGGGTAGAAACAAATATCTCAGCTTCTATGACGGGAATATCTATCTCCTAAAATCTCCCTATTATTTTTCATCTAATAAAGCTGCATAATAAACTTGATTAAAGTTTCACATTTCCTTTTGAAAATAGATCTTTAAACCTATTGGAATAATAAGGTGTAAGAACTCCTCTTTACATAATCTTAAAAATCTAATAGAATAATTGAATGACTTTGATTTAGAACAAGAGGTGAAATAATGAGGAAGTTTTTTCATAACATCCAAAATAATTATATGAGCCTTTTCTTTTTAGCTGTTTTATTATTATGGATAAAAACATATTTCGTTCAACATAATGAATTTAATTTAGGCTTAGAAAATGGTTTACAGGAGTTTTTACTGTTTTTAAATCCATTAGGATCAGCTCTTTTGTTCCTTGGGTTATCATTATTATCAAGAAAAAGAAAATTCCTGTGGTTAATTGTGTTTGACTTTTTAATGAGCTTTTTATTATTTGCCAATGTCGTGTATTATCGATTCTTTAGTGATTTTATTACATTACCTACATTGACTCAGACGCAAAACTTTGGAGATGTTAGTACGAGTGTGACATCACTATTAAATCCAACTGATATCTTAATGTTCCTGGATCCTATTATTGTGCTTGTGTTAGGAATTTTATTCCGTCGCCAAAACAACCATGCTCCAGTTATTAAGCTTAGAAAAGTGGGAGCAGTTCTATTAGCAGCTATTCTTATTACTAGTATTAATCTCGGATTAGCTGAAAAAGATCGACCACAACTTTTAACAAGAACATTCGATCGAAACTATATCGTGAAATATTTAGGAATGTACAACTATACAATTTATGATGCTGTACAAAGTACTAGAGCATCTGCCAAACGTGCAATGGCAGATAGTAATGATATTACAGAAGTTCTAAACTATACTCGCTCTAACTATGCTAGCCCTAATCCGGAATATTTTGGTGCTGCAAAAGGTATGAATGTTATTTATCTTCATTTAGAATCGATTCAGAATTTCTTAATCGACTATAAACTGAATGGAGAGGAAGTAACACCGTTCTTGAATTCTTTAACAAAAGATTCTAATACGTTGTATTTTGATAACTTCTTCCATCAAACAGCACAAGGAAAAACGGCTGATGCTGAATTTATGTTAGAAAACTCCTTGTTTGGGCTTCCGCAAGGATCTGCTTTTTCAACGAAAGGCTTAAATACCTATCAAGCTGCACCAGCTATTTTAGGTCAAGAGGGGTACACTTCAGCTGTATTCCATGGTAATAAAGGTTCGTTCTGGAATCGTGATGAAATTTATAAGTCGTTTGGATATGATAATTTCTTTGATTCGAAATATTATGAGCTAAATCCAAATGATCTTGCTGAATATGGGTTAATGGATAAGCCATTCTTTAATCAATCGGAAGCATTACTTGAATCATTACCACAACCGTTTTATACAAAATTCATCACAGTGACACACCATTATCCTTATAAAATGGATCAAGAATTAGCAACGATTCCTCCTCATACAACAGGAGATACATCAGTTGATAATTACTTCCAGACAGCACGTTATGCTGATGAGGCATTAAAAGAATTCTTTGATTACCTAAAAGAATCTGGTTTAGATAAAAATACGATTGTTGTCATGTATGGTGACCATTACGGTATTTCAGAAAACCATAATAAAGCAATGTCTCAAGTATTAGGAAAAGAAGTAACACCATTTGATAGTGCAGGTCTTCAAAGAGTTCCATTATTTATTCATGCTCCTGGAATTGAAGGAGGCACGATGCATCAATATGGTGGTCAAATTGATCTTCTGCCTACATTAATGCACTTACTAGGAGTCGATACAAAGCAGTATGTACAATTTGGAACAGACTTATTATCAGAAGAACATGATGAGATCGTTCCATTTAGAAATGGTGACTTTGTAAGTCCAGAAGTTGTATACACTGGTGGAAAATACTATGATTCAGCTACTGGAACTGAAATAGAAGCTACAGAAGAGGTTGAGCAGCTTAAAGAGATTGCAGAGATGAAATTAAGCTACTCTGATAAACTTGTTGAAGGAGACCTTTTACGCTTCTATACACCACAAGATTTTACTCCTGTTGATCGTTCGAAGTATGATTATAGTAAAGTAAAACCAGTTATTGAAGAGGATAAAACAGAATCTGAAACAGGAACTGAATAATGATTGGAAAAGCTGCTGAGCTAATTTATGCTCAGCAGCTTTTTTTATTTTAGTAATGGGAAGGACTTTAGAGGTCTTTTTGGGATGCAGTCCTTATTAAGAGGTCAGAAGGACAAAAACGGTTTGCAGCGGAAGAGAAAAGTCATTAATCGACTCTTAATAAAAGGCTGTTTTCTAAATGAGTGTTGTTTTTGAATAGGTTCTTTGCACAAAGGCTGTTTAGGTTGATTTCTGCGGAAGGTGCGAGACTCCTTTTTAGAAATGCGGAAGCGCCTGTTTAGACCCGACAAGCATAAGATGCTCTTGAATAGAAGACGTTCTTTGCTTCAATTCAAGAGTGGTTTATGACTCGAGGGGCTAGGCGCTGGAGCAAGACACAGTAGCGAAACAGGTTAGACCCCGCAGGCGCTGTGCGCCGAGGAGGCTCACCGCTCGCCCCCACGGAAAGCGAGTATCCAGTAGCAGAAATCAACCCTTCTTTACACTAAGTTTATAGCAGCAAAGTTTGCGAAAACAGCCTAATAAAAAGATACCCTCATGTTTGAACCTCTCCAATAAACCCCCTAAATCCAAACGAAAGTAAAAACAAAACAAAAAAAACAAATAAAAACGGATGATATTTTGTGGTTTTAGTAGTATAATCAATAAAAAAGACTGCTCCTAAATGAACGGAGGGAACTTGGAAATGAAAGTATCATTATTTATTACATGCTTAGCAGATGTTTTTTATTCAAATGTTGGAAAGCATACTGTGGAGCTTTTAGAAAAGCTTGGGTGTGAAGTTGATTTTCCAGAACAGCAAACATGCTGTGGACAGCCCGCTTTTAACAGCGGTTATCATAAAGAAACAAAAGAAGTAGCAAAGCACATGATTCGCACGTTTGAGAACTCGGATTATGTGGTAGGACCATCTGGTTCATGTGTCGCGATGCTACGTGAATATGGTCATCTTTTTGAAAATGAGCCAGTATGGAAAGAAAAAGCAGAAAAACTAGCTAAGAAATCATTTGAATTAACACAATTTATTGTCGAAGTTTTAAAAGTAGAAAATGTGAATGCTAGTTTACCAGCTTGTGCAACATATCATAAATCATGTCATATGACTCGATTACTTGGAGTTAAAGATGCACCAGGGAAGTTGTTAGATAATGTTGAAGGTTTAGATGTAAAACCCCTTCCAAATAGTCATGATTGCTGCGGATTTGGCGGCACGTTCTCAGTAAAAATGGTCCCAATATCAGAGCAAATGGTTGATGAAAAAGTAAAACATATTGAAGAAACGGGTGCAGAGGTATTGATTGGTGCTGATTGTGGCTGCTTGATGAATATTGGCGGGAGAATTAATCGAAAAGGAAAGCCGATTAAAGTGATGCATATCGCAGAAGTATTGAACAGCGAGGTGAAGTAAGATGGCGATGAAAATAAGTGATGAAAAGTTTTTTGAACGTGTCGATAAAGGTGTAAATAATACCTTTATGAGAAATGCTGTTGTGTCAGCACAAGAGAGAATGCAAGGAAAGAGACTTGCTGCAGCAGAGGAGCTTGGGAATTGGGAAGAGTGGCGTAAGCTTGGTGAAGAAATTCGTACACACACACTTCAAAATCTTGATTACTACCTAGAACAATTAAGTGAGAATGTGAAAAAACGTGGAGGACATGTGTTCTTTGCTTCGACGAAAGAAGAAGCGAATGAATATATAACAAAAGTAGCGAAGGAAAAACAAGCCAAGAAAGTTGTAAAGTCAAAATCAATGGTCACAGAGGAAATTCATTTAAATAGTGCCTTAGAAAAAGCGGGATGTGAGGTAATTGAAACAGATTTAGGTGAATATATCCTTCAGCTTGATGATCATGATCCGCCATCTCATATCGTTGTCCCTGCACTTCATAAAAACAAAGAGCAAATACGTGACACATTTAAAGAAAAACGAGGCTACGATAAATCGGAAATTCCTGAGGAACTTGCTCTTTTTGCTAGGGAACAGCTAAGACAAGAATTTTTAAGTGCAGACCTTGGGATTACGGGCTGTAACTTCGCTGTTGCTGAATCAGGGTCTATTAGCCTTGTTACTAACGAAGGGAATGCAGGACTTGTAACCGCTTTACCCAAAACGCAAATTACAGTCATGGGGATGGAGCGAATTGTTCCGACATGGGAAGAATTAGATATTCTCGTTAGTCTTTTATGCAGAAGCTCTGTCGGACAAAAGCTAACAAGTTATATTACAGGATTAACAGGACCAAAGGACGAGGGCGACGTTGATGGTCCAGAAGAATTTCATCTTGTCATTGTCGATAATGGCCGATCAAATATTTTAGGAACAGAATTCCAAAGTGCACTTCATTGTATCCGCTGTGCAGCATGCGTGAATGTATGTCCAGTATATCGTCATATCGGCGGTCATTCTTATGGATCGATCTATGCAGGACCAATTGGTGCTGTTTTGACACCATTACTAGGTGGATATGAAGACTATAAAGAGCTGCCATATGCATCATCATTATGTGCAGCATGTACAGATGCATGTCCGGTGAAGATCCCTCTTCATGAATTATTGATAAAGCATCGCAGGAAAATTGTTGAAGATGAAAAGAAATCTCCATTTGGAGAAAAGCTTGCAATGAAAGGTTATCAGCTAGCAGCGAGTTCACCAAGTATATATAAAGCAGGAACGAAATCAGCT
Organism: Metabacillus sp.; assembly: GCA_035645575.1. Classification (GTDB taxonomy): domain Bacteria; phylum Bacillota; class Bacilli; order Bacillales; family Bacillaceae; genus Metabacillus. Next base: position 4,358 of record DASQMK010000625.1, on the reverse strand, counting down.
TCTTCTGTCATGGCACCTTTTACGCAATCCAATAGCATTCAAAAAGGACCAGGCCCAATGAAGCCTTGGACAGATGTACGTGATTTCCCAGCTCCTAACAAAGAGAGATTTAGAGACTGGTATAAAAAGAGAGAAAAGGGAGGGGAATAATAGATGGCAGAAGGACAAATACACAATCGTGATTCATTTCTTAGTACAGTTGCTTCAAAGCTTGGAAGAGAGAGAAGAACATCAGTCGCAAAACCACAATGGACCACTACCCCTCAATATGATGTGCTAAAAGATGCAACACAAGATGAATTAGTAGAGGTACTAAAAAAGCATTGTGAGGTCATTCATACCCAATTCATTGAAACAAATTCAAAAGAACTTCCACAAAAAATTCGTGAGGTTTTTGAGCAATACGAGGTTGGAAGTGTTGTCACGTGGAAAGATGAACGTCATAAAGAATTTGGTCTTGAAGAAGGACTTTTAGATAAGCTGCCTGAAGAGAAAATTGATGTTCATATTTGGGACCCGGCTCTTAAGGGAAAAAACATTGAAGCAGCAGAAAAAGCAGATGTTGGTATTACATTCAGTGATATGACATTAGCTGAATCAGGAACAGTTGTTTTATTTAGCAGTAAAAACAAAGGAAGATCTGTCAGCTTATTACCAAAGACATACATTGCCATTGTACCAAAAAGTTCGCTCGTTCCAAGAATGACGCAAGCTACTGCGTATATTAACAAGCAAGTTCAAGCAGGCAAAAGCATATCCTCCTGTATTGATTTTATAACAGGACCTAGTAATAGTGCTGACATCGAATTGAACCTAATTGTAGGGGTCCACGGTCCAATAAAAGCAACGTATATTCTTGTGGAAGATAAATAAATTCAAAAATAAACAAAAAACTTATTCAAAAATAAACAAACATAGTATATAATAAAAAACAGATAATCAAATAAAAACAGATACAAACACAATAGAGGAGGAAACAAAGTGGTACAAAGTTTATGGAATAAAGAAAAAGCAGCTTCATTATCTCAAGGAGTAGAAGAGCTAGTTTATCGCTCTAACCTAATCGGTTCAGATCGTTCCGTTTGTAACTGGGGCGGCGGTAACACATCAATGAAAACAATTGAAAAAGACTTCCGTGGCCGTGACGTAGAGGTAATGTATGTTAAAGGTAGTGGATCAGATTTAGCAACAATGAAGGCGCATAACTTCACTGGTTTAAGAATGGAAGACATTCGTCCATTAATCGAACGAGATGAAATGTCAGATGAAGAAATGGTTGCTTACCTTGCACACTGCATGATCGACAGCAAGCACCCACGTGCATCTATTGAAACTTTATTACATGCATTTTTACCATTCAAGCATGTTGACCATACACATCCGGATGCCATTATCAGCTTATGCTGTGCTGACAATGGTAGACAAATTGCCGAGGAAATATATGGAGATCGCTTCGTATGGGTACCATATGTACGACCTGGATTTACTTTATCAAAAATGATCGCAGAAGGTGTAAAAAACAATCCAAATGCGGAATTAGTATTAATGGAAAAACATGGACTTGTTGTTTGGGGTGAAACAGCTGAAGAAAGCTATGAAAAAACAATTTCTGTTATTAATGAAGCAGAACAATATATCAAAGCCAGATTAGTAGAAGAAAACGCATTTGGTGGTCAAAAATACGAAGTACTTTCTGAAGAAGATCGTAAAAATGCTTTAGCACAAGTAATGCCAGTTATTCGTGGTGCAGTTAGCGAAGAAAAGAAAATGCTATTAACCTACGATGATGCTGAAGATGTTCTACAATTTGTAAACAGCAACAACGCTCCAGAATTATCACAAGTTGGTGCAGCATGTCCAGATCACTTAGTTCATACAAAAATGACACCATTATTCATTGACTGGAATCCTCAAGAACAAGATGTTGCTAGTTTAATCGAAAAAGTAAAAGCTGGAATTGAAAGCTTTAAAGAGGAATACAAAGCATATTTTGAAAGAAACAAAAACGAAGGTGACCAAATTTCTGAAACAGCTCCACGTGTTATTTTAATTCCTGGTATCGGAATGGTGAACACTGGCAAAAACATTGCAATGGCAAATGTAAGTGGTGCGTTATATCACCGTGCAATTGCGGTTATGAAAGGCTCTACAACTCTAGGAAACTTTGTATCTTTAAATGAAAATGAATCATTCAATGTAGAATACTGGCCATTAGAGCTATACAAATTATCATTAGCTCCAGCAGAAGCAGAATTCTCAAGGCAAGTAGCATTTGTAACAGGCGGTGCTGGTGGAATCGGTAGTGAAACTTGCCGTCAATTTGTTGCAGAAGGTGCACATGTTGTAATCGCTGACCTTAACCTAGAAGGTGCTCAAAAGGTAGCAGCAGAAATCAATGAGCAATATGGCGGATATCGCGCATTAGCTGTAAAAATGGATGTAACAAGTGAAGAAGCGGTTCAAGAAGCATTCAAACAAACAGCTTTAACTTTCGGTGGTGTTGACATTATCGTAAACAATGCAGGTTTAGCAACTTCAAGCCCATTTGATGAAACATCTTTAAAAGAGTGGAACCTAAACATGAACGTTCTTGGTACAGGTTATTTCCTAGTTGCTCGTGAAGCATTCAAACAAATGAAAACACAAGGCACTGGCGGAAACATGGTGTTCATCGGCTCTAAAAACTCTGTGTATGCAGGAAAAAATGCAGCAGCATACAGCTCTGTTAAAGCAATGGAAACTCATCTTGCAAGATGTATTGCAGCAGAAGGTGGAGAGTTCGGAATCCGCGTTAACTCAGTACTTCCAGATGCCGTACTTCAAGGATCTGCAATTTGGGGATCAAGCTGGAGAGAAGAGCGTGCAGCAGCATACGGAATTCATCCAGACCAATTAGAAGAACACTATCGTAAACGTACAACATTACTTGTTAATATCTATCCAAAGGATATAGCACAATCGATTTTATTCTTTGCATCATCAAAATCTGACCGTACAACAGGATGCATGTTAACAGTTGACGGTGGAGTTCCGGCGGCATTTACTAGATAATAAATTCAAAACAAGGTGTAACAGAATAGAGATTCTTTTACACCTTGTTTTATACTATCAGTAAGTAAAAAAATAATGGAAGATAGTATAAGAAAAACTAAGGCTTTCCGCCATAGGACTTGGTCACAAGCCAAGTTTTTCTAATAAGATCAGAAAGTTTATTATTTGTACTTAGTGTGAGTGTCTAGCTCCAGCGCCTAGCCCCTCGGGGTCATAAGCCACTAAGGAATTGAAGCCAAAGAGCGTCTTCTATTCCTTAGCGTCTTATGCCTGTCGGGGCTGATCAAGGCGCTTGCGCTTTTCTTATCAGTATTATGAAAGCGTATTAGTGGTAAAACACTATGCGTTTAAACAAATACTATGTCATAATAATAATTAGAGCCTACAAGCATTAGAGCTGTCTCTTTTAGCAAGTAAGCTCGACCTCATTTTTTAGAAAGTAGTAGTATCGGGAGGTATAAAACCATGCTTGTAGCAGAAAGACATAAAAAAATCGTTGAAGTTGTGAACGAAAAGTTAAGTGTTCGCGTGACAGAATTAAGCAAGATTTTTCAAGTAACGGAAGAAACAATTCGACGTGATTTAGAAAAATTAGAAAAAGAAAACCTGCTTCGCCGCAGTCATGGTGGAGCTGTCAGTATAAAAGACGAGCAAACAGAAGTATCGTATGCTGAACGTGAAATTACAAATGCGGCTGAAAAAAGAGCAATAGCCATTGAGGCAGTAAAACTCATTCAACCAGGTGATCAGATCGTTCTTGATGCGAGTACAACGGCATGGTATATGGCAAAGGAAATGCCTGATCTGCCATTAACTGTTCTCACAAATTCAATCAAAGTAGCAGTCGAGCTAAGTAAAAAAGAACAGGTTAAAGTAATTTCAACCGGAGGGATGCTCCAACCAAAATCCCTTTCCTATGTTGGTCCTTTAGCCGAACGATCACTCAATATGTACCATGTAAACAAAGCATTTATATCATGTAAAGGCGTACACATTGAAGCAGGGTTAAGTGATTCAAACGAGTGGCAGGCCTTACTTAAAAGCCAAATGATGTCAATAGCAGACCAAACCATCCTGATGGCAGATTCCACAAAGTTTGGAGTAAGAACTTTTGCCCAAATTACCGATATTCAGCAAATCGGTTTTGTCATCACAGATGATCATATTGATGAATCTTATTGCAGAGCTCTAGAGGAAAAAGGCGTTCAAGTAAAAACTGTTGGGATAAATGGATAAAACGGAGTAGTGGAGGCTATTACGTTTTTTGCTATAAACGATATGATTTCTATAGGTGCCCTGAGCAGACG
>DASQMK010000624.1:0-9666 GCA_035645575.1 Metabacillus sp. | reverse complement strand
TTACCATCTTCTTGATTGCTGTTGAGTACTCTTTTTATCACAACGGACGGATTTTCCGCTAAGTCCATTTCTTTTCCATTCGTTAAAAAACGTATGACAGGTCTTTGTAAATGTTTTTTTATCCCAATGACAATGGCCTGTTCTCCCGTATATAACTCAACCTTTGTACCGGGAATGTAGGATGGAACACTATTTACAAATGCCTGGACCACTTTAAAGGAAAACTCTTCATCACTTTTTGTCATAATGTATTCTAATGCTTCATGTGGCGGCATTTTATTATTTGATAATAAATGATCATAAACATTGGCAATTCCCACGACTTGAGGAAGCTCTAAAACAGCTTGTCCTTTCAGTCTTCTCGGATACCCTTGGCCGTTTATCCATTCATGATGTTGATAGGCAGTATGTGCAGACAATAAACTTATTTCCCGATTGTCCTTTATGATGTCAAACCCTTTTAATGGATGTTCTTCTTCCTGCTCCGTAACCGCTTTGCCGATATCGTGTAATAATGCGCCAAGAGCCAAATCCCTTAATTGACCTTGAGTGTAACCTAAATGTTTGGCTATTTGTAAGCTTAAAAGCGCCACATTTACTGAGTGTGCATACCGTACCAAGTCTGCAGATAATGAGGTAGTTGGTACAAGAATAATCGTTTTATGAGCAAATACTTCTTTAATAAGAGTTGCAACAGCCCTTTGGAGAGCTACTATCTGTAATCGTTTTTTATTTGAGGCATCTTCAAACGCCTGTTGAACAATAGCAATTATATCCATCCATGTTGGCATATCAAGCATTTCCTCAAGGGTAATACCGGTTGACTCAGCATCCTCGACAACAAGAGTTGATACACCTATTGCTTTGATCCGCTCTAAATAGTTAGGATGAATCGTTCTTCCAGCCGTTAATAACACCCTTCTCATCCGATCATAAATCGGCATCGCCAGTTGCATGGTTATGGGGTTATAGTCCTCTATATCGATAAATCTCATTATATCTCCCTCATTTTATGTTGTTTCAGGCTAAATCCCCTGTTCGTCTTCTTAAACTATACCATGTGGATAATTAATACGGAATGGCAATAAAGCACTCATTACCATTCCACCCGTCTTCATTTTTTAGATGTGTAATAAAATAATTGAATAACACTAAACAACACAAGGAGCAGAAAAGAAATGCAGGTTCCTAATTTACCAAATACCTCGATGGCAGGAAAATTGCTGTGAAATGCTTGAGATGGAAGCATCCAAATACAAAAGGTCAAACAAAAAATTACGGTAATTGGTAATAAATTTTTCAACAAATTTGATCACTCCAGGAAAGGTAAAGTAGTAGATGTGGAAAGGAATCTTTATAAGGTATGGGGATTATTGATAGTATGTGACAGGTGGTGAGGACTAAAAAAGACAAAGTCAATTGTTACATCAACTTTGTCTTTTTTAGTCTAATTCTCCGAAATCGGGACAACGTTACTTTTCATTTTAAATACTTCTAAATATTGAATATGGTGGCCGTCACTTTTGTGAACTTTAAAAATATAATCTTGATCCGCAACTTCAACGCCAACATCTGCATTAAATTTTTGTGTTAAGAACCAGCCGCCAATTGTATCAATGTCTTCGTCTGAAAAGGTCGTGTGAAGAAGGCTGTTAACATCTTCTATGAGTAGTTTTCCGTCCAAAATATAATGATCTTCATTTAATTTCCGGATTTCAGGGATTTCATCTTCATCAAATTCATCCCGGATTTCTCCGACAATTTCTTCAAGGATATCCTCAACTGTGACCAATCCGGATGTACCACCGTATTCATCAATTAAGATCGCAATATGTGTTCGTTCTTTTTGCATTTTCAGCAATAAATCGTGAATCGGAATGGTTTCAATCACCTGTATAACCGGATTAATATAGGCGTTGATATCAAATGGCTTAGGATCGTCACATTCCGTAAAAGCGGAAGTTAAAAGCTCTTTAATATTTAGAAAGCCGACAATATGATCTTTATCACCATCTACAACAGGATATCGGGTATAGCGTTCATTTTTAATCAATTCAATGATTTCATCATAGGTGCTATCAAGAGAAATGGTGATAATCTCTGTACGGGGCACCATAATTTCTTTGGCAATTCTTTCATCAAATTCAAAAATGTTGTTTACATATTTTAGCTCATTCTTATTAATTTCACCGCTTTTATAGCTTTCAGATAAAAGAATACGAAGTTCTTCCTCTGAGTGAGCGAGTTCATGCTCTGATGCCGGCTTTAATCCAAACATGCCAACTAATACACGAGCTGAACCATTCAAAAACCAAATGAAAGGATACATGATTTTATAGAACCAAATAATTGGCGGTGAAAACAATAATGTAATGAATTCTGCTTTTTGAATCGCAATTGATTTTGGTGCCAGCTCTCCGACAACCACATGTAAAAATGTAACGAGAGCAAAAGCTATACCAAATGATAAGATATGTGTAACAGACTCATTAAAATTAAAGTAAACAAATACAGGGTGTAAAAGTTTTTCAACAGTCGGCTCACCTAACCAACCAAGTCCTAAAGCTGTAACTGTGATTCCGAGTTGACAGGCAGATAAATATTCATCTAAGTGGGATACAACCCTCTTTGCAGCTATAGCTCCTTTTTTTCCTTCAGCAATAAGCTGATCGATTTTAGACATACGGACCTTAACAATGGCAAATTCTGTTGCTACGAAAAATCCAGTTAATGCAATTAATATGAAAATTAAAAGTAAATTAACAGTGGTCAATGAGTCGTCTTACGTCAGTAAGACCTTCACCTCCTCATTTATGCAAGTGTTATTCTTCACTATTACCCTGCATAAAGATCATAATAAACTTAATTAACTCAAATAATGCCATTAATGCTCCTGCAACATATGTTAATGCTGCGGCATTTAACACTTTTTTCACACCATGTTCTTCTTCATTATAAAGAATACCTTCTGCCAACATGAGGTTTCTCGCGCGTTTACTTGCATCAAACTCAACAGGTAAGGTTACTAATTGAAAGGCTACAGCTGCTGAGAAAAAGACAATGCCAATTCCGATAAGGGATAGCTGCTGTAACAACAAGCCGCCAATAAATAGAAATGGTGCAATTCCAGAAGCAATATTTGCAATTGGAAAAATCTTATGTCTTAGCATAAGAGCCGCATATGACTGCTGATGCTGAATCGCATGTCCAATTTCATGTGCCGCAACAGAGACAGCTGCAATCGAACGCCCGTAATAAACCGCTTCAGACAGACGCACTACTTTTTTGACTGGATCATAATGATCAGAAAGAGTACCTGGTACAACTTCTATAGGTATATTGTACAACCCATTGCTGTCCAATATACGTCTTGCTGTTTCCGCTCCTGACAGACCGGTTTTGGTTGCGACTTCCGCCCATTTATTAAAATTCCCTTTTACTCTAAACTGAGCCCAAATTGAAATTCCTAATGTGATAAAGATGAGAATATCCATTGGATGAAAAAACATTTTGGATTAGCCTCCCGTTTTAATATTTATTAATAATAGTAATGCTTGAATTAATGACAGACTTTCATTTGAGATATGTTTTTTAACAAAGTCTTGATTTTCCAAGTCGTTTTTATCCAGTTGGGCTAACACTTCTGAGACTTCTTTTTCAAGACCTTTTATTTTTAATCGTAATTCTAAGACATCAATTTCTTCAGCAGTAGCGATAATTTTCTTTTTTATTCCTTCCAGCGTCATACCGTTCGCTTTACATTCCTCTATAAATCGCAGCTGTTCAATTGCTGAAGAATCGTAGTAGCGGTAGTTAGAGGATGAACGTTCTGCCTTTAATAAGCCCAGGGTTGTATAGTAATCGATTGTTCGTTTGGTAACACCGGTTATTTCTGCTAATTCGCCGATTTTTAATTTTTCAGTCCCAAGTTTTAAAACCTCCAAACTGTCACATGATGGTTGTATTATATTATTGCGGTTTTTGTTATACAACTTATGGTGTGGGAATTTATTGAATCACAAACTTCGTTTTAACTTTTATAACAGGTATTGGTTGGGTTAATTGAAGCTCCAGGATGCTCGCTTTCCGCGGGGCGTGCGGTGAACCTCCTCGACGCAAGCGTCTGTGGGGTCTCACCTGCCCACTCATCCCGAAGAAGTCTCGCACCTTCCGCTTCAATCAACCTAATTTGTTTTTCATACAGTACTATTTAATAAAAAACAGTTCCGAAATATCAACTAACTTATTAAAGCTTTTTTGTTTTTTAAAATGTCTAGTAGTGGCTTACCCTGCAACGGATGATTCTACACCTGTTTGTTCTTCGCGGATTTCACCGACGATTTCTTCAAGGATGTCTTCCATTGTCACAAGACCGGCTGTTTGGCCTGATTCGTCTTTGATGATGGCCATATGGACCCGGCTTTGCTGCATTTTTAATAGAACTTCTTTGATTGGTGTTGTTTCTGAGAGGTGCGGCATTTCATGGATAAAATCTTCTAGTTTCCGCACTCTTCCTGCAGCAATACTTGTAAGCATTTCTTTCGTGTTAATAAACCCGATGATTTTGTTCTGCCCGGCTTCTTTGACTGGATAGCGGGTATAGTCACATTTATCATGAACCTCAATGATTTCAGTCAGATTCATGTCTTTTTCAAGAGTAATGATTTTCATCGCGGGAATCATAATGTCTTTTACAACACGTTCGTCGAAAGCAAAAATATTCTCTAAATACGCAAGCTCTGTTTGGTTTATTTCACCACTCTCATAGCTTTGCGTGACAATTAACTTTAACTCTTCCTCTGAGTGTGCTGTTTCATGGCCTGCAGGCTTTACGCCAAAAACACCGAGTATTCCGCGTGATGCCCCATTAAGAGCATAAATAAATGGATTCATCACTTTTCCAAACCAGTAAAGCGGTGTTGCCAAAAGCAATGTCATTTTTTCCGCAAATTGAATCGCCAATGTTTTCGGTGCCAATTCTCCGATCACAACATGTAAGAAGGTCACAAGCGCAAGGGCGATCGCATAAGATAATGCGGTTGCTGCAGCCTCTGGTACGGCAAATCTTTCAAAAAGCGGGTGAAGCATTTTTTCTACTGTTGGTTCACCAAGTGCACCAAGTACGAGTGCAGTAATAGTTATACCAAGCTGACAGGCTGATAAATAGTAGTCAAGGTCATGAGCAACTTTCTTGGCAATGACCGCTTTTTTATTTCCTTCTGCAATTAACTGATCAATTCTTGACATCCGCACTTTCAGAATTGCAAATTCAGCACCAACGAAAAAAGCAGTAAGACCGATAAATACAGCCACTAAAAACAAGTTTAATCCAATTAATCCGGCCAATTATTCCCCTTAATTAAGGGATTCACCTCCAAGATTTTAAAGAGCTATTACTATGACATCCTTACCCAACATTCGCCATGCATGCTCTTTTTAACACAACCTGTTTGATTTGATAATTATCCATTTCTATGACCGTCCATAAACCTTCACCATGGATGACTTCATCACCAATTGTAACCGGATCAACCTTTTGGTATTGAATCCAGCCAGCAATTGTATCAATTTCTTCACTTCCTTCAAATGTAAGCCCAAATCGCTCTTCAAGCTCTACTAACAGAACGCGCCCATTGATCGTATAGTGATCATCACCTGTTGTTCTAATATCTGCTACTTCATCAGCGTCAAATTCATCGCGGATCTCTCCAACGAGCTCTTCCAAAATATCTTCCATTGTAATGATACCGGATGTACCCCCATACTCGTCTATAACGAGAGCCATATGAACCCGTTCCTGCTGCATTTTTAATAAGGCATCCTGAAGCCGTGTTGCTTCAAGAACAAATGGAAGATCGCGAACGAATTCTTCAAGCTGACGTTCACGTCCTGCCGCAATATGTGTGAGCATTTTTTTCACATTTACGACACCGACGATATGATCTTTGTCTCCATCTTCGGTTACCGGATAGCGGGTGTAGTTAAATTCATCCAATACTCCGACAATATCAGCAAATTTCATGTTCTTATCAAGAGATATAAGCTCGGTTCTCGGAACCATGATGTCTTTCACCACTCGTTCATCAAATGAGAAGACATTTTCCATATATGAGAGTTCTGTTTTATCGATCTCACCACCCTGGTAACTTTGGGTCATAATAATTTTTAATTCTTCCTCTGAATATGCCTGTTCATGTCCTGCCGGCTGTACTCCAAAGGTTTTTAATAAAACACGTGCTGCACCATTTAATGCCCATATAAATGGAGACATAATTTTTCCGAACCAATATAATGGCGGAGCAAGCAACATTGTCATTTTTTCCGAAAATTGAATAGCCAATGTTTTCGGCGTCATTTCTCCGACTACGACGTGGAGAAATGTAACAAGTATAAAAGCAATCGCATATGAAGCAACAGATGCGATGGAATCTGATACATTTAGCAAGTCAAACACCGGGTACATCACACGCTCAACAGCAGGTTTTCCTAATGCACCAAGACCAAGTGCCGTGACTGTAATCCCAAGCTGACAGGCTGACAGGTAGTAATCAAGATCACTTGCTACCTTTTTTGCGATGATTGCCTTTTTATTACCTTCTGCAATTAATTGATCAATTCTTGACATTCGAATTTTAACAACCGCAAATTCTGAACCAACAAAAAAAGCCGTCAGTCCTAGTAAAATGACAAGTAAAAAAAGATTTGTGATTGTAATAATATCCAATTATTTCCCTCTACAGAGGGATTCACCTCCAGAAATAGTAACGTTACATGGTAACGTTTTATCATACCGTTTCAGTTCTCGTTATACATGCTTTTTCTCTTCCTCATGTACAGCACTTCTACTTGAGGATCTGATCACTTTATGACATTTCTAAAAGGAAATACTTGTTTGTTTCAATAATCCCGTTTAAAGAAGACCGATGTACTAAGAAGAGATATGCATGGTGTAATGTAAAGATTCATCTTTTGTGTTAATTCTGCCATTTGACGAGTATGCAATAGCGCCTTCCCAATAAATCCAGCCTCCCTTCTCATTTATTAGAATAAATCATAGCATATGTACAACCAAAGCGTACAGTAATACGTTCCGGTTTTGAGTAATTGTTTTGTTGGTGTTCACACGGTATTCATATTTGGTCCAGAAAAATGATTATCTTTTTTATAGAAAGGGCAGTTTTAACATAAATTGTTTCTAAGAACACTATTTAGAATCAGATAGTGGAATGGAGCGGAAGACAATTGACTCCTGCGGGAAGTAGAGGAAAGGCCGAGACCCCACAGGCGAAGCCGAGGAGGCGAAGCTTCCTCCTCGGCAAATCTTGTGTCTGGAGCGCAATGGAATGAACTTTTTCTTACGTACTAACGATAAATAACCTATAGAAAAAATCAGTTAGATTACCTAACAAACCACTTGTATCAATATTTTTAGCCAACTATGATTATTTTGAACTTAACATATTTTATATTTTTTTCACGTATATCCTTAATAATTGGTTTAAGGGTCTCTACAAAGAAACCGGAAATTTCTTACTACGATGAAAATATGCTTTTATTGGCATATTTTTTCGTAGTTATTTTTGTGTCTTAGTTTAAGATTAGGAGTTGATCAAAGATGAATATACTCATAAAAAATGCACAAATCATTACGATGAATAGGGAAGAGGAAATCATCACAGGCGATATACACATTGTAGACGATCTCATAAAAAATATCGGACCTGATTTAACCGTTCAACAACCTGATAAAATCATTGATGCAACAGGGAAAATCGTCATACCCGGCTTTGTTCAAACACATATTCATCTATGTCAAACTGTATTCCGTGGTCAAGGAGATGATTTGGAATTAATGGACTAGCTAAAACAGAGAATTTGGCCATTAGAAGCAGCACATGATGAGGAATCCATTTATTACTCTGCCATGCTCGGAATTGGAGAACTTATTCAAAGCGGGACAACAACCATTGTTGATATGGAAACTGTCCACCATACTGAGTATGCGTTTAAAGCGATTGCTGAAAGCGGAATGAGAGCTTTATCAGGCAAGGTGATGATGGACTAAGGAGATGAAGTACCACTGCCTCTTCAGGAAAACACAGAAAGATCGATTAGAGAAAGCGTTGACTTACTGGAAAAATGGCATAACTATGATGAAGGCCGGATTAAATATGCATTCTCACCAAGATTTGTTGTTTCTTGTACAGAACAACTCCTTCGTGAAGTCCAATCTTTGTCCGAATTTTACAATGTGATGGTTCATACACACGCTTCAGAAAATCGCGGTGAAATTGATATTGTTCAAAAAGAAACCGGAATGAGAAATATTGTGTATTTGGACCATTTAGGCTTAGCAAATAACAGGTTAATTCTTGCTCATTGTATTTGGCTGGATGAAGAGGAAAAACGTATCATTCGTGAAAAAGGGGTTCATGTTAGTCATTGTCCCGGATCAAACCTGAAATTGGCTTCAGGTATAGCAGATACACCTTACATGTTAAATGAACAAGTGTCGCTTAGCCTGGGAGCTGACGGAGCACCTTGTAATAATAATTTAGATATGTTCACTGAAATGAGATTAGCCGCACTCATCCAAAAACCGGTACACGGTCCAACCGCAATGGATGCACATACTGTTTTTAAAATGGCGACAATTGGAGGTGCGAAGGCAGTTGGAATGGAAAATGAAATCGGTAGTATTGAAATCGACAAAAAAGCAGACATGGCCATCTTGAACTTATATGACTTTCAACCTACCCATCTTATGGCTTTGATCCTATCTCCAGAATTGTCTACTCTTCCACAAGAGCCGACGTTGAAACAACCTTGATCAATGGTCAAATCGTAATAGAAGACCGCATAATGAAATCCATCAACAAAAAAGCCATCCTAACAGAAGCCAACCACTCAATTAAACGGTTGTTGGGTAGAATATGAATCAAGGGGACAAGTCCCTTGTCCCCTTAGATGTTTAATATTTAATTCAATGGTAAAAATGGTGATGGAGGTGGATTTCAATTTTCCTACTTTTTATATCTGTCATCATATTTGGTTTGATTTATGCCGAAAAGAATTTCTTCTTTTGAAACATATACAACATCACTTTTTTCAACTGTTCTACAACTTATCACAGATAATTATTTGGAATTTAAATACAAGTATTTTAGTCCAGGGGTAGACTACATTACTCTATGGGTCGAGTGCCCTCTTTTTCCTTCCTTTTTCTTTTTTGATTTACTATCAAATAAACCTATTGCAAATGCTATTCCAATAGCTATAGCAAACCATGAGGCGAAACTCATCACTTTCACCGAATCTAAACGCGATAGGTTTAAGAAATTAAAGTACATCTTCCTTCTATGTTCTTCAATCATTTATTCTTCTCATAATACGCCTTGACAGACGCTACAATACTAATAAAGTATTAAGTTTGATAACTTTATTTATTATTTATCTCTAACTGAAAAGCCTCTACCACATAATTTGGTGCCTTTTCTATTGGTATTTTTTTAACCAAGTGACCTCTGGTTAATAATCTAGCCTCGCCATCATTATCACATGTAATAAGGGTTAAAATCTTCTTCTCTTCAATATCATCAAGCACATCAACATCTGTTGCTTTTATTGTTCTTTGTTCATCTATCTGATATTCATAAACATATTTTA
>DASQMK010000623.1:0-21153 GCA_035645575.1 Metabacillus sp. | reverse complement strand
TGAATGCTGCAAGCCGGCAATGGAAACCTTGTCCCCATTTGTATTTGCTTCCTTCACAATTCTTTGTAATTCAATTCGATTGTCTGCTTTTTTAACTCTTACTATTTTTTCAGGAAGTAAACCTGTGTAATCTGTTGCAAGAAAGTTTTGATCAACACCGTATTTTCGTTTCTCTATCGGAATATACCACAGCGTAATGATCACAGATAAACAAACAAGTATACCAAGAAACCATGGTTTTTTCGAAATACCCTTAACCGTTTGCATGTGCTCTCCCCATCTATTTAATATAATACCTTACTTATTCCTTCAACACTGTTTCGTAAGCTACCTTTTAACATTAAGTAAATGAAATTCCTATTAATGTCAGAATACCATATAATCAAAGTTTTCCTAATCATGAATAAAAAAATTGACCTCAATACTTGATAATTGAGGCCATTCTTCATGCATTATTGATCAATAGTAAGGATAGTAGGGGTAATAAGGATAATAAGGATATGGATAACCGTATCCATATGGGTATGTTAGTGAGCTAGCTAACAGACCACCTAAAACTCCTCCTAGAAATGGGCCTCCCCAAAACGGACGATAAAATCCAAAAGGTCTTCCAAAACCAAATCTACCAAATGGTCTTCCAAAAATTCGTGTGTCATTAGGGTCAATTACGTTATTCTGATACTGATTCACTGCTGGTATTAGATATTCAGTTTGCATATTAAGCACTCCTCCCTTTTTCAATATAAACTTATGCTGCCGGGGAGGGTAACTCTTGGGTATATACCCAAAACTGGAAAAATATTCCCAAAATTTAGTTCGGTTATTTTATAAATAAGACCATTAACTCGTCATCATAATATGTATCTTCTATTTTCAATGCTCTTTTTTCAATGCCGTATGTTTCAAAACCTATTGAATGATAAAGTTTTTTTGCAGGAAGGTTGCTTGCTGTTACTGTTAAATAAATTTGTTCTACTCTTGGTAATGATTTAGCTTTTTTAATAAGTTCAGCCAACAACTTATTCGCAATGCCTACATTTCGGTGCTTAGGATAAACATAAACAGCAAAAATTGTTGCGCGATGTTGAATTTTCTTTTTTGTTTCGACGACTAATGTGGCTACCCCAACAAGTTTTTTATTAATAAATGCACCGATCGTATAGGAGTGCTCTGCATTTAAGCGAATTTCTGTTTGTTGAATCGGAATATCTATTTCTTCCTTATAACTTGAGCTAAAAGCTTCTGGATTATTTTGCAGTGCTTCAAGTCTCAACGATTTATATTGAGCTGAATCTATTCCAGTTAAAAATCGAATATCCACTTGTTTTGACCTCCAATTTGATAAACAATTTAAACTTTATCCTTCGTATTGATTCATATTTTCCTTAAAATAACACATGATAACTAATAATCATTTTAAAGAGTTGGTGAATGTATGGACGTAAAGGTCCGATTAAATAAAAATTCAATTCCGTTTTTGGTTTTGGTGTTTTTTCAATTACTATTTGCTTGCTTACTAAAAAAAAGTAAATTAAAGAACACATGGACTATGCTATTTGCCAATATAGGTATGGCGTTTTTATTTGAATATGTTGTGTTAAATTTATTTCAGGCTTACACATATAAACCCAAATTATTGAAAAAACCGTATTTTGACAATATTTTAGGAGCCATACTCTCACAGGCAATTTATATTCCGGTATCATCAACATTTATCACAGTTTTTAAAAAGGATTGGAAATGGAAAATAGGGTTTTCTATCTACTTTTATTGTATAGAGCGACTTTTTATATGGCTGAAGATATATGAGCTTAAATGGTGGAAACCAGTCTACACCTTTTTATTATTACCAACCTATTATGTAATTAGTGATTTCTTCTATAAAGGATTTTCCCAGCAAAAAATAATCGCAAAAAAATTAGCACATTTTTTAACAATAATGGTGATCGAAACAATCTTTATGTATCTTTTGGCTTATAAAGAAATAATACGATTTAAAATCCAGAAAATGGATTCGGCTCGAGTGCATTTTATGATTGCACCACTATATAGTATCATAATGTCAATCATTTCCACGTTCCTAGGGAAGAGAAATGGGGTGTATAGTCGAATCTTTCACCTTTGCATTTATTATTTGTTTGATGCGATTCTTTTAAATCGTCGGATTCTTACTTTTAATCGACGCCAATATAAGTGGACAATAGCTTGGCATATCATAATGGTCTATATTTCAAGATTAATTTACCGAAGAATATTTCAACAAAATAATCATGACTAATCATTCATCCTTAAATATATGGTTAATCATGATTATTTTTTTCGGATTTCATCAATTTTCTTATAAACCCATGCGTAATAAAATCATATCTCTGCATTGAATACCGTTTTCTATAATGACTTCAGAATAATGTCGCGTAAAAAAGTCCAGATCAACACCAATCATTCGAAAACCACATTTTTGATAAAATGCCAATTGACCAATACTCGAATTACCCGTACCAACATCAAGTGCTTGATATCCTTTTTTTCTAGCTTGTTTAATCGAATGGAGAAGGAGTTTTTTCCCTAAGCCTTGACCTCGAAATTCGTCCTTTATCACTATATTTTTTATTTCAATTGTTTCTATGGTTTTCTCAAGTAACACATATGCTCCAATTACTTGTTGATCTATTTCTGCAACGTAGCATTCTCCTTTTTGAACATAATCCATAATTAATTGTTCAGATGGATCTGCCTCAAGTAATAATTGAATTGGCATTTGCTCGTTTAACTCTAATTTTTTGATTTTCATATTTATCTCCTAGTTAGGTGGAATCATTTTTTAATTTTCTTAATTATCTTTGAAATCCACCCTCAGAATGAATTATTTGTCCTGTTATCCACTCAGCATCCTCACTCACTAAAAATTTAATTGTTCTTGCAACATCCCTTGGTTCACCGATTCGTCCCAATGGAAACCTTGGTAGTAAGTCCTTTTTTATATCATTTGTCATCCAACCTGTATCCGTAGGACCTGGATTGATTGCATTCACAGTGATACCTAAGGGAGCTAGCTCGGCAGATAATGTGATGGTTAATGCATCAATAGCACCTTTTGTTGTTGCATATGCTAATTCTCCAGGCATTGCCCCTTGAAATTGCCCTGATGTCAGATTAACAATTCTTCCACCAGATTCTTTATTAAACACTTTCGCAAAATGACTACTAAGAAGGGTTGTTGCGCGAATATTGATTAAATAATGCTGATCTAAGTCTTCTACAGTAATTGTTGAATAACTATTATTTGTACTAAACGCTGCATTGTTAATCAAAATATCAGGACTACCAAGCTCTTCACAAACTTTGTTTATTAAAGTTGTTCCGGCATCCTCTTTCCTAAGATCTAGTTCTATACATGCTACGTTAACACCGTATTCACGAAGTTCATTTTTTAAGCTCAATGTTTCATTTTCTTTTACTCCCCAAGGCATTTCTTTATCATAATTCGTCCAATAGGTGAAAAAGATATGATAACCCTCTTTTGCAAGCTCCCTTGATATAGCAGCTCCAATTCCTTTCAGACGACTTACTCCCGTTATGATTGCAATTTTATTTTTTAAGTTTTTCAATTTTCATCCCCCAATTATGTTTCAGTGATACGATGATAAATCCCAATCATTTCTCAAGCCATATGTTTTGTACAATTGAACAAAGGACAATGCCACCCGTTTTCGTCTTTTTGTAACATCGTAATTGATGTATTCATAAGGGGATTTTCATATGATCCATCGGGTATAATCCTCTTTATGATCTTCTTTAAAAAAGAACCATGACTAATAACAAGAACATTTTCGTTTGGATGCTTTTTACAAATTTCATCTATAAAAGAAAGACCACGTGCCAAAACAGCTTCATCTGATTCTATTCCTAAATCTAATACTCTCCACTCTTTACCCCATGTTAAAATTCTTTCCTCTTCAGTGGTTCCTTCAATTAGTCCTCCCGCAATCTCTCGAAGCCTTGAATCTAAGTTAACTTTTTTCATTATTTTTTCTGCAATAATATTTGCGGTTTGATGAGCTCTTAATAGATCACTAGAATAGATCATGTCCCAATCATCTGATAGTAAGCGATGTGCAAGCCGATTTGCTCCCTCAACACCTTCATTATTTAACGGGATATCACACCATCCTTGTTCTTTTCCTTCAATATTCCACGGTGTACTCCCATGACGAATAAAACCAATTTTTGTCAAGTTCTATCAACTCCTTATTTTTAAACATAACGATGAACCATTTATTTCGTCTTCCCCTTTAGCTCATTTAGGATATCTTTCATGTCATCAATACTTTTATCTATCTCTGTTAATTTCTTTTTGGTTTCATGAAAATGATGAAAGAATCTAGAGAGAATTAAGATACCTAAAATAAAGAAGATAAGTTCTATCACTTTTTTACTCTCCTAAACTAAAATTTATTCACTTCATTTTATAATAAATAAATGGAAAATCACACCTATTCATCCAACATTTTTGGCAGTATATAGGATCATATTATGTGCACTAAAATCATGGGGATTCTATATGATTTTTTTATTCTCTAGGCGATTTCATAGTCCAAAAGTTTAAGTGGTGAATAGGTTATTAACAAAGCCGAGGTGATAATTGATGAAGAGAATAGATAAAGAAAAAGAAAAACAACTAGAAGAATTAAGAGATCAACTAAAAAAACAAGCTGAAATTGCCACTTGGATACAAGCTGTTGGTATCATTGCAGAAGCGATTATTTTAACAAAGCTCTTAGCCATAAGTGAAGAATCTGAAGGAGAAAACAAGGTCGTTCTTGGGATGTGGATTCAAACCATTGGACAATTATCTGAAGCAATTGGCGTATCTAAACAAGCTAGAGCACAGGATCGACAATCGCTATTATCTGCACAACATTTGAGCGTAAAAGGAGATATTCTTCAATCAATTGGCGCAGCTATTGAAGCAATCGGAGGAAAAGAAGTAATTGTAGAAGAACAAATCAAAAATGGTGATGGTTTCGTCATTTAGTACAATATTCTATAGAGAAAGGGACAGATACATCCCCCTCTTTATTCATATTGTCATCAAAGCTGTTGCATTTCATTTACCGTTAGAAATTTATATCCTTCTTCTGACAAGGATTTTAAAATCTGTTCTGAAAGGCCAATGATCCATATTTTTTTCTCATGTTTTCTTTTCTCCTCTATTTATTCTTTCACATTTTAAGGAGATTATTCTTTCTTCAAAATTCCCAAATATTCCTGCCATGGGCCGACATTTTCTCTATATCTTTCTGCCATCACTCGAACGATTTGCGACAGATGGGTTAAATCGTGAACAGCCCAGGTTGAAATTAATTCTTTGACCTTTACTGTTCCAAATGCAGGATGAAAACCAATTTTGTTAAGTTGAAAATCAGAAGTTACTATGCTTTTTAGCTTTTTTATATTTTCAGACCTGATGCTAATAAATTCTTTTAAAAGCTCGTCAATTGAGATTTGGGTCACGTTGTTTAAATGGGAATAGCGGTCGAATGCAGGAAATGGTTGACTGTCCCCTTCTTGAAGAATAAATTCTAACCTTGGAATCCAATTATATTTTTCAGCTTCGATTAAGTGCTCAATTACTTCCCTGGTATTCCACGTTCCTTCTCCTTCATTACATTGCAGCCAACCATATGATAAACCCGTTAAAAAGGTAGACAATGTTTTCGGTGTACGCTCCAAAATTTCGATTACTTCATCCATCACAAATTCCATTTTCTCACTCCTATTTTTTAAATAAGATCCCTTATGTCAGATTGTGCTTTACTCACATATTTCATCATTCTTTAGTTTTCTATCGTAGTAGTGTATGTGCAATTTTATGTCCAAAATAGACAATTACAATGGTTATGAGCCCATATGGTAAAGATGTAAAAATGGTTGATATCTCGATTACATTCTCATCTACTAATCTATAAAATAAGTAAAGTATGTAAGGTAATGTAACAGTCACAGCTGTTCCTACTCCAAGAGCGTATACTTTTAAATACAATGTTTGACCAATATGCATAAACACATGAAGAAGTAAAAATAAATTAAAACCAAGAAACATCGAGTAAAAATAATACTCAATCAGCTAAGTATGTAGAAACAATGTACATAATTAATTGCAGGACAACTGATAAAGTAAATTGAGCTGAAGTAATTGTTGATATTTTATGAAACGTCTTTTTGAAAAATCCAGGTACTTTTTGAGATGCGTTGGAATAGTTCTTTTTAAACCAATATTCTACAAAAAGAATTTCTTCAAAATCATGTAGTAAGAACGCTATAGGGAATAACCACAAAAGGGTTGCTAGACTGATATTATGATGTAGCCATTCATACATTTGATTTCTCCCTTTTTTATAAATTTGATTGTTCATAAAATTGGATTATATTAACAATATAATAAAATAACTAGATGCAGTTATTGTGTAAATTTGCATATTGAATTTTTTGTAAAATTCGGTTAATGTTGAGGAGGGATAAATTGCTAATAAATACCAATGGGGAAAGGAGAATTTTAGTGAAAAATGTCGCATGGGGTTTTTTATTATGGTTAATAGCCACTCTACTTTTTCGTTTTTGGGGTCATCTGTTTTTGATACCAGAACATAACACCCTATTGTTAGTCACCTTTTTAATGGCGATCCCACTTATTACAGTAGCAACCTATCCTTATTATTATTTTATGAAAATACCAGAATCTAAGCTCACGCTAACAGCCATTCAAATAGCTATTCCCGGCATGCTTTTAGACATATATAGTATTATCTTCTTTAGCAACGTATTTCCTAACCTACATATTGATGTACTCCCGTATTTTGCTGCTTGGTTATTATGGGCCTATAGCCTGATCCTTCTAACAGGGATATCACTTAAGAGAAAGAAAGTATAATCGTCAGGGGAACTCTTTTATTCATAAAAAGTTCCCTATATAATTATCTATTCAATGTTTAAGATAAATTCTTGTAATAACAAGACATTAAAAAATTAACTCCATTTCTGAATTCTTTTCAGTAAAGCCCATCTTCTTATAAAGTGAATAACCTTCTTGAGAAGAATGTAACCAAATTCGCCCTACTCCTAAGCTCTTACATTCAGAAATACATTCTTCTAATATTGAACGAGCTATTCCATACCCTCTATATCCAGGTTTAGTGTACATATTCATGATGTATGCTTCTAGTCCACTTAGGTTTTCACCGTGAGGAGGCCTTTCAAAAAACACCATACCACTTATAGCAATAATTGTTTCTTTAACTTCTCCTACCCAAGCAGAAAAATCTCCGTTAGATAATTTTTCTTTAAAGTAATTTTGGTTTGCCTTCCATACTTTTGACTTATTTCCATCATTTACATCACCTAAATCTGATAAAAGCTCTATTCGCAATTTAATTATAGCATCAAGATCATTTAGTGTTGCTTTTCGAATAATAAAGTCCAAGTTTATCTCTCCATTTTTACGGCGTTGATTACTACCTATTGCTAAAGGTATATTCCTTCTTGCATATCTTAAAAATTATAAAACCTTTATTCTAGTTTAATTGCATGCTGCTTTTGTAATATCATTCTTTTTTTCACATTTAAAACAATAAACCTTTGAACCTTTTACAATACCATCCAAAAATCCATCCACACAGTAAATGATTTTTTTGCATGTTTCGCATTCGCCGACTTTTTCAACCACAGGATTACCTCCTATTTTTGGTGAAATACCTCATAGTGTACTAAGTCCTCTTTCGGGATCATGTTCTTTTTTGGTGGATGTTCATCCATATAACCTAAACCTAATATTGATATTATTTTTCTATCTTCAGGGATTGAAAGAGCTTTTCTAACGTATTCCTCTCTTTGATACGACTCTTCTTCATCTGTGATATTAAAAACGGCCCCAAAAGCACACCCTAATCCTTCGTTAACAGCTGCTAGCCATATGTAACTACAAGCAATGGAGGCATCCTGAAGCCAATACTTACTTATGCTTGGACGCCCTGTTATCACAATTGCTCCCTGCGCCTCTTTTAACCATTTCATATAAGGGGTGGTTTCAGATAAATGGTCTAAAGTTTGGCGATTTTTTATTATGATAAATTCTCTAGGTGGTAAATTATTTCCGGGTTGGTGACAAACATGCTTGGTGAATAATGTCCTCTAATTTTCCAGTCACTCGTAATCTTGACTGTCCCATGATGTTTCTCGATAATCCTCTTACTAACCATAAACCCTAGTCCAGTCCCTTTTTCTTTTGTTGTGTAAAAAGGTTGACCTAACTTTGATAGTAAATGTTTAGGAATCCCAGATCCTTCATCGATGAAACGAATCAATATTTCATTTTTATTATAAGATAGCTGAATGGTTAAATTGCCTCCATTCGACATCGCTTCGATCGCGTTTTTTATAAAATTAATAAAAACTTGCTTTAGTTGGTTTTCTTCACACATTATGCTTACATCTTGATGTTCAAACTCGGTACTAATTTGCACATTATTCATAATAGCCTGAGGATTCAATAAGGTGACCATATCATAAATAAGTAGCTTGATATCCTTTGGTGCAAAACGAACGGCCTGTGGTTTAGCGAGCATTAGGAGTTCACTAAGAATGAGCTCAATCCTTTCAATTTCAGACTTCATAATGTCATAGTATATTTGTTTTTCAAATCCACTTGCTTGCAATAACTGAAGGAAACCCTTGATTGAAGTAATAGGATTACGAATTTCATGAGCAATCCCGGGAGCAAGCTTTTTCGTAAAATGAAAGCCAATCCTTTAGCACAAGGAGTGGTTCTGGGTGAAATTGATAGATTTTTTCTCGTCCCACCTTTTTCCCACTCACTAAATCTGCTTCGGTGAGGATATTGAGATGTTTTGTAATAGCAGTCCTGCTTATCGGAAAATGAGCCGTTATTTCAGTAATAGGTAATTCCTTTTCTGCTAGCAAACGAAGAACTTTTCTTCTTGTAGGGTCAGCAATAGCTTGAAATACATCATGCTTTGCTTGGCCCACTTATCCTTCAACTGCCTTTCGAAGTTTTTCGTTCACAATGTTTTCCCAACCGCCGTTCATTCTATCACGAACAACAGATGCTTTTTCATTTGCTTTTTGTTGAATATCGTCAGCATCTTTCCATCCACTGTGAATTAACGTAAATTCTGTTTTCTCTCCTAAATCTTTTAAGTGAAATGAGACAATCCAACCATCAGTGTCCCAGGAAAAAACAACTTTCGTTGGCTCCTCTATTTCTAAAACTTTACAAGGTGAAGGTCCAAATGGCGATTGCAGGTGAAATTCGTACCCAACTGTTGCTTCGAAGTCATTTGGTATGAACCATTCAGCAATTCCATCTGAAGTTGATACAACCTTCCATACTCTACCAATTGGTGCATCAAAGATGATAGTTTTCGTAATATCCTGTAATAATGACATATTACTCACTCCTAATATTAAAATAAAATGAAACCATTTGGTTACACTTAATAATAACACCTTTTGGTTTCATGTCTATTTTTTAATTATATTCTTTGTTATATTCAGTAAAAGATGGAAAATTTGAATTCGCTTTAGTAACTAAAAGGTATTTTGGGTAACACTAAAGATAAAACAGAAAAAATGTGGTGCTATTTTTGAATATGATCATTGATTTTTTACCAATTCAATTTATACATTCTATATCGTTAGATCAACTGTTAGAAGAGGAAAAACATTTTTATGAAGCACTTCGCACTTATTGGTATGCTCATAATTACTTAACTTTTAGATGGTGGATTTTGGTTACGTTAAGTATTTTGTCTCCTATCGTATGGTTTCTATTTGTTGATAAAAAAAGAATTACAGAAATAACAGCCTTTGGAATGTTTTTTGGCATTATCGCAATTTTTTTAGATTCAATTGGAAGCAATGCAATGGTTTGGACATATCCTGTTCGATTAACACCGTATTTGTATCCGCAAATGTATCCGTATGATGTGGGGATTATTATCATTCCTTTTATGTTTGTGTATCAAAAATTCGGGCAAACCTTTAAAAGATTCTTTTTTGCTACAGGATTACTTGCGTTATCTATTGCATTTGTAGCAGAAAACATAATGGAATGGTTGCAAATGTACAAAGAAATAATATGGAAAAGCTATTACTCCTTTCCAATTTATTGGCTTATTGGATTGTTTTGTTGGAGTATTTTAAGAGGATTTAAAAAGATCGAACAAAAACATAACAATGTATGATATGAAGAAAAAGACAGCAGTCAATTTCAAATTGGCTGCTGTCCCTATTTAATCAGTTAAAGTTCTTTTATTTGTTAAAAATTCCTTTAAGTCCATTATTTTCTTTTTAGAAACAAGGATATAAAGAATATCACCTGATTTTATTTTTGTTTCACCATGAGGTGTTACTAAGTCTCCTTTTCTAATAATTGCATTAACAAGAACATCTTTTGGGAACTTAATATCCTTTAGCGGCTGGTTAATAATATGTTCATGATCATTGATTTCTACCTCTATTATCTCAGCGTTTGCTTTTCCAATTGAAACAAGCTCAAGCGTATGAGGCGCCTCCGCTTTCTTTGGGCCATTTAGACCTAGTTTTTCTGCAATCATCGTAATCGTTGAACCTTGAATAAGTGCAGACGTTAAGACGACGAAGAAAACAACATTAAAAATTAACTGACTATTTTCGATTCCCATCGTCATTGGAAATGTCGCAAGTACAATTGGAACTGCCCCTTTTAGTCCTGCCCATGATAAGAAGATTTTTTCCTTTATACTAAATTTCATTTTTATGGTAGACAGGAATACGGCAACAGGTCGAGCAACAAAAATTAAAATAATAGATAGCAACAAACCTTTAAAAATAAGATCAAAAGATAAAAATTGAGAAGGGAAAACCAATAATCCGAGAATAATAAACATTAAAATTTGCATCATCCAGGCAAATCCTTCGTTGAAACGAAAGATCGAATGGCGATAGGTTAAATCTCGGTTGCCGATGACGATTGCTGCGATGTATACAGCTAATAGTCCACTTGCATTGATTAAATCTGTTAAACTGTAGGTAAGTAACGAAAAGGCCAATGCAAATATAGGGTATAGACCACTTGAATCTAGATTGATTTTATTAATCGCAAAACTTGCAAAACGTCCAAGAAAATACCCTAATCCTAATCCTACACCCATTTGCCAAATAAAGGAGCCAATTAACAATAAATAAGATGTTGAATCAGCACTTAACATTTCAATAAGAGCTAGCGTTAAAAAAACGGCCATCGGATCATTTGTTCCGGATTCTGCTTCTAGTGTTGAGCTAAGTCGATCATTGATGCTTTGTCCTTTTAATACAGCAAAAATAGCTGCTGCATCTGTTGAACCTACAATCGCGCCGAATAGAAATCCCTCTACCCATCCAATATCAAAAATCAATTTTGCAGCAATAGCAACAACTATAGTTGTCAATAAAACACCTAAGGTAGCGAGGGATAGTGATGGGATAGCAACAGCTTTAACAGAAGACCACTTCGTTTGTAATCCACCTTCAAATAAGATGACAACGAGAGAAAATATGCCAATTAATTGAGCGAGCTTAGGATTATCAAAATAAATGATGCCCAACACATCACTTCCCATGAGAATCCCAACACCCATAAACAATACGAGAGCTGGAACCCCAAGTCTTGATGAAAATTTGGTTGTAATGACCCCCATTATGAGTAAAAAGGCTGTGAAAAAAATAAAATAATCTATTTCGAAATTTTCTAACATCTATACTTCTCCCTCCCATATAGAAATAATTATAAATTCACATCAATTCTAACTTCATATACTTCCTTTTGAATTCCTATATATCTTAATGTTTCCGCACGTGTGGAATGATTAAATAGGTTTTGTAATAAAGAAACAGCAATTCCTTTTCTATAGGCATGATACCCAAAGGTTTTTCGTAATGTATGTGTTCCAACATTTTCTATCATACCAGCCTCTCGTGCAACATTATGGATAATTCGATATGCCTGTTGTCTTGTGATAGGCTGATTGTTTTTCTTTGATTTAAACAAATAATCTTCATTTTTTAACTTAGCTTCATTCAAATACTCAATTAATGCCTTTTTTACTTTATTGTTCAGATATATTTGTTTCGGTTGTGCACTCTTTGTTTCATATAATGAATAGAATTCCTTAACTCCTAGTTCTTCGATCACATCGCTTACTTTAATTTTTAGTAAATGGCTTACAAGAAGCCCTGTGTTTATCCCAAAAACAAATAATAAATAGTCTCGATGTGATTTCACTTTAAGGATACTTTTTATTTTTTCAATCGTTTCAATATCTTTAATTGGTTCAACATACTCCATTTCATCACCCTATGTAATTTAATGTTACATAACATAATCTTACCATATGTTATGTAACATTAATAATATTTTGCTCACATGCTATTGCTGTTTTGCTTTAAAATATAAATAAATAAAAAGAGACTGCATAAAGCAGCCTCTTTACCTATATCCACTGTTTTGGATATTGTCTATTTTTAAATAAATTATTATATAAAACTGAAATTAAAATCAAAAGGATAGACGACAAGATAATTGAAATTAAGAATCCCCAACCTGCTTCTGTATTGATTGCCACCATGGCGCTAGCTGCAGCAGGCGGATGGATTAATTTCAAGATAATCATTAGGAATAACACAATTGCTAAAGTTAAACCGATAGATAAATGTGATTTACCAAATATATTCCATATCACTAAGGACGTAGATGTTGAAACAAGATGACCACCAAAAATTTGTCGTGGTTGTGAGAATGGTAGCGAATGTGCAGCAAATACTAATAAACAGCTTGCTCCCATCGGCCCTAATATCATTGGATAGCCCAACATAACTGCTATAAAACTAATAACAGTAATAGCAATCAATCCACCACTTGCTGAGATGAAGGTATCTCCCAGCTTTACGTTTGTTTGAATTCTTTGATTGCCCTTCATTTTCATTATATAAGATTGAAAAACTATATTATCACTTTGTTGTTGTTTTTGAAGAGTTTTCTCAACATTCATTTAATATTCCCCTCACGTTGAGTTTTTCAAGAAGTATGTAAGATAATCTTCCGCAAAACTTATTGTAAATGAATTTTCCCAAAATTTAAAGATATTTTTCATTTTCTAATGTTAAAAACGCTTACATTCCAAAGGTTTTTAGAAGGTTGAGAAGATTGACTGAAAATGTCGGATGAATGGTGGTTTAAACGTAGAAAATTTGTTGATAGAATAATAATTGTGTCAAGTTGAGTTGAGATAGTGATCCTGTCTCCTATTTTAGTTGATCTATTGCTTTTGGTCATAACAGTTGGTTCAATGGTAGCGAATCCTGCTTGAAACTAACCGTCATTTTTCTTAAAGCATGCTTGCATTTATTTGCATGGTTAAGTATTGACGGTTTTTATTTTTTTAATCAGATGATTTATCATAGAGCGAAAAATATGAATCATAACCTTAAGAGGAGGAGTAATTATGTTAAACGAAACGAGTACAATTAGTCAGCAAATTGTGGTGTATAAAGGGATAAAGTGTGAAGTTATATATAATTATGGAAATGGAAATTATGAAATTGTTTTCGGAGAGCAAATATTATTAGTAAAAGAATCTGAGATAAAAATGCAAAATTAATAACATAAATTTCCTAATAGTGTGGACTATATTTCTAAATCAAAAACAACATTCACCCTGATCACTATCTTAAAGGATTTAAGAAAATAACAAACCAAAAGCTTTACTATCTCCTATGAATTACAAGTTTCGTATTTTTTCAAAAGCTATTGGGAATGGTCCATGCTTTATTCTTTTTTTAATCTGGTACGCGCACTCTTCCGGAGAAAAGATAAATGTATCAACTTCTAAATCATATATAGCCGGTTCATGAACAAGTTCCTGCCATAAAAGAACTGGTTTTGGAATTGTTCCTTCAGGTGTGTAACCGATTTTCCAAGTATCAATTCTTCGTTCCATGATCACCTCAATCGGACAACGAACATCTATAAAATAAACGGGATAGCCTTCTA
The DNA here is from genome assembly GCA_035645575.1 of Metabacillus sp. Taxonomy (GTDB): domain Bacteria; phylum Bacillota; class Bacilli; order Bacillales; family Bacillaceae; genus Metabacillus. Next base: position 7,070 of record DASQMK010000623.1, on the reverse strand, counting down.
AGATAGTTGCGCATTTTTTGAGCATCCCTAATGGGGTCGAATATCCATCATGATGAGCGACTTCTACTACTACATTTAGATTTAAAAGACCTTGGAGTACCGTTTAAAATGATGATATTTCCTGCATTCTTCATTTTTTTCCCTCCCTAATCAGTGAGAAATTATTGTACATTCTTAAGTTATAACAATTAGATTCCACATATCTGAAGACCTGTAAGGAATACAACTCCTTCACAGATCTTCGGTTTTTCCTATTATTAATGGGCTGTACTTTTTTTGAAGTTACTACCAGAAACATCCGCCACATTTTCAATAGCAATCAATGCCCCAGGATCAATTTCTTGAGTAATCGATCGTAAATTGGATAATTCAATCCTAGTAACGATCATATAGATAATTTTTTTCGGTTCATTAGTATAAACCCCTTGACCGTGAATGAAGGTAATTCCACGCCCTAATTTTTTCGTTAAAACATCTGCCAGCTCATCAGGTTTTTCAGAAATAATGGTAGCGGACTTCATTTCTTCTATACCCTCTACGACAATATCGATCATCTTAAATGCTATGTAGTAAGTAATGATTGAATACATGGCTGTTTCCCAGCTAAACACTAATAACGCAGCCAAAATAAAAATAAATAGATTCATAAACATAATAAATTGTCCAACAGAGACAGGCCGTTTTTTGCTTACGAGGATCGCAATGATTTCAGTTCCGTCAAGTGCCCCACCTGTACGAATAACCAAACCAACACCTGTTCCCAGGATGACTGCTCCTATGATTGTTGCTAAAAATAAATCATCTGTAAAAGGTTCATAATGGTGAAAAAAGGCAGTACTAGCTGATAATATAATGACACCATATAGAGTATGTAGGGTGAATTTTAATCCTAACCTTTTATAGCCAATCACCAAAAACGGCAAATTTAGTAGAATGAGGAAAATACTCATTGTTAATCCTGTAATCTTTGCGGCAATTATCGATAATCCAATCACTCCGCCATCTAAAATATTGTTAGGGACTAAGAAAAATTCAAGTCCAATTGCCGCGATTATTGCTCCAATTGTAATCATGACGATTTGTTTGATTTCTGTCTCAATAAATTTTCTCTTATTTTGTTTCATTCCTACCTTACCTCTCTCTCTAATTCATTTTTATCATATCATAAAACTCATAAACGAATGCCCAATGAAAAATGCATGACAATTTCTTGTCATGCATTAAGCGATTACACTAATTCATTTCGTCTATGAAGAATGTGATATAAAATATAACAACTTGCAGAACATAATAATGCTAGTAATGCGATGAAACTATAGCCTGCTTGTAAGCCGATTAATTCACTTTCACCGTTGCTGAATAAATTAGTGACAAAATCAATGATGAATCCTATCATAAAGTTTCCGATTACACTGGCTATCCCCATTAGGGTTACTGTAAACGTAATAGCAGTTCCTGTTCCATTTGGATATCGTTTAGCTAGTAGTGCCATAACGGTAGGATAAATGAGGGCAATTCCAACACCAGAAATCGCAAATAAAATGGCGCCCTTTTCACCTATCAAAATCGCAGCAAAGCTGCAAATTCCTGAAAAAGCTGAAAAGATCATAATCGATTTGGTAAATCCAATTTTATCTGTTAATGGGCCGAGCAATAATCTAGATAGCATAAAAAACAGAAAAAATAAAGACAGCATATGAGAGGCATCTGTTAACTCCCATTGATATGCCTTTACTAAATAATTAATTAACCACCCTCCAACTGCTAGCTCTGAAACGACTCCAAAGGACAGAATTGCCACGATTAACCAAGCAATTGGATCCTTCGTAAGAGATTTGAAAGAAAGTCTTGGCCCCTCTTCAACATTTTCAGTAGGAAATTTTCCAAGTAATGAAGGGATAATTGGCAATAACGAAAAACATAAAATAAACAAATACATTCCGCGCCAGCCAAATTCTTCTCCGCCAAACCCATTCCAACCCATGATGGAAGCGGCCATTATAGGTGCAACTGTTGAGCTTAACCCATAAAAAAAGTGAGATAGATTCATCATCATCCCGGTATTTTTCGTGAAAATCCGCGCTGCCATAATCCCGAGTCCGATTTCTAACATACCGTTTCCAATGTATAAAAAGAAAAAGGAAGCGGAAAGTGATGTAAATGTTGTTGAAAAAAAGATTACAAATCCTGCTGCGGTCATGGATAAAAAAGCAGCGATCCCTGTCCACTTTATGCCAATTTTATTTGCTAGTATTGATGTAAATGAACATGCCAGTAAATATCCAAGTGAATTTAATGCTAATAGGCCTCCAAGATGGGTTTGACTTAATTGAAAATCACTTTGAATAACAGGTATGGCAGGTCCCCTCACATTTTCGGATAATCCAAATATGAGAAAACCTCCAAAGACAATAAACAGCATGAGCATATAATTATATTTCGCTTTATTCGAAACTGCTTTAAGTGATGGTTGCTTGTACTCGAGATCATTCATAAGTTGTCCTTCTTTCTAATTTGTAAGGATGTTGTATGTTTTTTATGAAACAGTCTGTAATAAATAAATCGCTCTTACTTCATCTTCAATTTTTACGTATATATCATAATGGCTTTGCCCTGCTGTGGGAGGTTGAATTTTGTGTGGTATATCTGCTGTTGTTAAAATGTCAAGGATCAACATATATTCCTCTTCATTTATGCATGAGCTAATAAGCTTCCATTTTCCATTTTGGTGTGAACGATAAAGTGAATAAATAACAAAAAGCAAAGAAAGTACAGCAATGATCTCGTACAAAGGTCTCCCCCCTAATTGTCATATGTTATTCACTATATTAGCGGAATGATTCATTCATGTATGCTTCTTTAGTTCCACATATACATTTGGATCTCCTGCAACTTTTACAATGGATAACAAACTATTTTTATGTATCATAAAAAGCCCGTCCATTATCAAATAATGGAACGAGCTTTTTCTTTTTTTAGAGGAAATTTCAAACGTGTCAACGACTTTATTGATAAGGATAAAAATAATGATCTGCTTAATGTGAAAAGATGAAACGCAAGCCAAAGTTGATGAGGATTCATGCTCCAATTAAAAAAACTTAGAGTAACAAGAAACACAATCAGCGCATAAAAAATAGAGTTCCTAATAAAATGTGCCTCTGTTGCACCGGAAAAGACCCCTTCTAATTGAAGCCCCCAAAAAGCAACAATTGGATAAACAGCCATCCAAATCATTAAATCAGCAGCTTGATTCTTTACTTCGCCTATAGATGTAAAAGCCTGTAATATAAATTCACCGCATATGATCATGAATAATGACAGGCAAATGGCTGAGCCCAATCCCCATAAAAATGATAAGGAAAGAGTTCTTTTAAATAAAGTAAGCTGATGGCTTCCTATTGATCTTCCAATAAGAACGCTTGAAGCATTAGCAAAACCAGAAATCAAATATGCCATGATATAGTGTATTTGTAATAAAATAGCATTTGCTGCTAGTGTAATTTCCCCCATCCTAGCACCAATTGTGGTGAAAATTCCTGTCATTAACAATAAACAAACTGATCGTAAAAATAAGTCACGATTTACAATGAGCATTTTGATTAACGGCTCTCTTTGTAATACTAAGGATAATTGGAGTGAAAGAGAAGTTATCTGTTTAGACTTGACCACAAAAGCTAATCCAATTAAAACCGTACTTATTTCAGCAATAACCGTCGCATAGGCTACTCCTGCTACACCCAATCCGAAAACCAATACAAACAGAAGATCTAAGACAATATTTACAAGGTTCATATAGATTTGTGTGGCAAGTGATAGCTTTACCCTTCCAATTCCCATCAGCCAACCTATTAGTACATAATTTATCAATGCAAAGGGTGCACCCCATATTCTAATAGAAAAATATGTTGATGTTAGTTCTTCAATTGTTGGACTTGCTCCAAAAAAATAAAGAGATAACTGTAAAATCGGAATTTGAAGACAGATAAAAAGGCACCCTATTAAGATGGCTACAAACATTGGCCTTATAAAGGACAACACAATCTCCTTATCATTATTGGCCCCACTCGCCTGTGAAGTTAAACCGGTGGTACTAACTCTTAAAAATCCTAGAAGCCAGTACATTGTATTAAAAATGACAGCTCCAACTGATACGGCTCCAATTGCTGAAGCTTCAGGCATTCTCCCTACAACTGCCGTATCAACAGCACCTAATATCGGTGTAGAAATACCTGATATGATGAGCGGTATAGCTAATGTTAAATATTCTCGGTGTGTTACACTTTTTTTCATTTCTAATTGAAACGAGGATGGTTCATGTTTCATTTCTATCTCCTTTATGTGAAAAATATGTATAAATTCATTATCAGATGTAAAATCGTAACAATTACGATTTATATTATAGACTGGTAGAATAATTGTCAAGTTTTAATTAGTTAAAAAATGAGCTCATTAGATTTGAAGAGTTTTTTACGATTACGAAGATATATTCACGAATTAGGGTATTATATTTATGATTTCAATAAGATATTCACGATTTTAGACTATATATTTACGATTTGTCAAAATTCGACATCTACCCCAAAACAAAATCTGTCTCAATCGGCAGTTCCACGCTTCTTCTCTATCCATTTATCCAAAATCTTTTGATCACATTTCCGTCTTCTTCAATAAAATCAGTGTCAGGAATACCACCATTTTTCACAATTGTCTTGTACGACCCTGTATTTGTTTCATCGCAAACGACAAGAACGTTATGAATACCAAGCTCCTTCGTCTTTTCTAGGGAAAGAGCTAAAAGCTTTGTCGCATATCCTTTTTGTCTTTCTGAAGGGCGGATTCCATAACCAATATGTCCCCCTCTGCACAGGAGATAATCTGTTAACTGGTGCCTGATATTTACAACACCGATAATTTTCCGATCATTTGTTAACCAATAAGTCGAGTCAGGCACCCATCCTTCTGGTAGGTTCACACCATTTTCATTATCTAACAAACTCTGTACCATTGTTTCGAAGTTTGTTGGGTCTTTTTTAATAACCCAAGGAATCATCTCTTCACCTGTTTCTAACCATTCGTAATAAAACTCTAAATAATCATCTTTTAAATCTGTTGTCGGCTTTGTTAGCCTTAGATTCATTTCCATAAATAAACCCCTATCCAAAATGGATTTCTCATATTTTACCATAGCTTTTAAGAATATGTACAAAAAATATTATAAATTAATTTCAGATTATCAATCACTACTTTATGCCTTGCTAACCTTCCTCACTAATCTTAGTTACTTCAATAAGAAAAAGCGATTCTTCTGTATGGGAAAATCGCTCCCCCGTTAGCCATCACGACTCATATGGACTTTATAATCCAAAATTTATATTTATTCGAGAAGTTCAAAATTAATATCAAAGACGTTCCATAAAAACATAATGAAAATAGCAGAAAGTATCCATGCAATAATAGGGTGTTTATAGTGAATAGCTAGTAGAGTGAACATAGAAAAATCAAATACTAATGACCAACACATATTCCATCCATGATGATAACTAATCATCCCTAAGAACTTAGAAACATATTCAATAGCACCAAATAAAAATGTCCAAGTTAGAATGTGTTTCATAATTTTTGAAAATTTTCTTTCCTCAGGGAAAAGCGATAGAAAAATGAAAGCCAATATTGGAAACGAAGTAAAGGTTTTTATCAAATCAATACTCATTCTAGTAGGTAGAACTTTTTCTTCAAAAGTGTATTCAAACCTCCATAAAGGATAATCTTTAAACAAAAAGCTATATAAGAGATTTCCTATCACCATAAATAGTACGGTTGGATAATATTGTTGCCAGTAATTCCATTTTACCCATTTTAATGAAATGAGTAAAAAGATTATCGGGTAAATTATTTGCATTATTTATCACTTTTCTTTTTTCTATATAAATTTTGCACTTTATAAACACCCTATCCTTTATTTTTAGATCCCGCTAAAGGATTATTTTAAGTGAAAATTGCTAAAGAACATTAATGTTTGATTAACTTACTTTTAGTGCATTTTCATAATCTTATTAATTTTTCAACTTCTTAAACCAAAATCCACTCAAATTAATTACTTTTAATATTACATTCCTTTTCATTTATTATTCTTAGAGATGATATACACAGAGATATTGTTAAAGGCCCCTCCAAAAGGAAAAGGGTTCCGTTTTCAGGTGCATTCTTAATAAACGCCATAAGAAATGACGTGTAAATTGATACACGTCATTTTCTTTATTTATCAAGGGTATTGAACATTTTTGATAGTTCTGACATTACAATTGACATCATTTTATGGACAACGATCATAGTACAAATAAGAAAAACTGCCAAATTAACTGTCAATGTGACTGCCGATTAAGCTGTCAATTTTAATGTTTTATTAATTCCTAAGTGATTCGGGTAGATGGAACAAATGGCATTTGCTATAAAACTATTTCTTCTATTTTTTCGAAGGGATTTGGTCTTCATAGGCTTTATAAAGAAAACTCACCATATTCGGTTTGTTTTTCATTTTAATATACCAATTTCTCTATCTAAACTTTTGTCATTTCGGCTTTAAATTTCAGAAAAGCACCTCAAATCAGAACCCTTTATCCAAAAGGAATGGCCTTATATAAAATGAATTAATACAGTATTCCTAATATCACTATGTTTATTTTATTGCAGTAAAACAAGAAACTCCTATTGAAGCCATAATAAAAGCTTTAACATTCATTTTTTACTTGTCAGTATTATACCCATTTAATATGAGAAAATAGCAAGTCTCCATAATCTGTTAAGTCGAATACTTCAAAAAATTTATATGTTGGTTTTTCATTTGTAAAATTTTGAAGTTCTTTTTCTAATTTTGGAAACAAAACTCTGTGTGCCGACTCAGCGTCTTCTTTTGTATCCCAATAGTTTAATGCTCTATACTCACAAAGTGGATCATCAAAAAAATATACGTTACCTCTAAATCCAGTCAATCTTCTACTCAATTTATCAAACTCTTTACTTAATCTTTCAGCAACGCCCCTTTGACCATTTCCTAATTTATAGTGTACCAA
>DASQMK010000622.1:0-4323 GCA_035645575.1 Metabacillus sp. | reverse complement strand
TTTGATTAATTTGCAAAGTCAGAGAGAAGGGGTACCGTTTCCTGCGGTAATTGAAATTTTAATGATGGAGCTTACGTTTGAGGTATTAAGGGAAGCTGGAGTTAGAATGCCGCGTGCTGTCGGTCAAACATTATCGATTGTTGGGGCTCTTGTTATCGGTCAAGCTGCAGTTGAGGCAGGCTTGGTTTCAAACGTTTTAGTTGTGGTTGTTGCATTTTCAGCAATTGCAAGCTTCGTATCCCCTATTTATAATTTTTCGATTGCTGCAAGGTTGATTCGGTTTATTCTTATCATTATGGCGGCATCATTAGGGCTTTACGGAGTTCTTCTTTCACTCATTATTATGGTTATTCACCTTGTAAGCTTAAGGTCATTTGGAATCCCATATTTGACTCCAGTTGCTCCGTTCAAAATGAAAGACCAGTCCGACATCTTTATTCGAGTTCCAATTTGGGGTGATCGTTACCGTCCAACATATTTAATGACAAAAGCACCAGTAAAGACAAAAAAATCACCTCCGCCTTCTGCTCCTAATCAAGACTCTGGAGGGAAGGGCAATGAATAAAAAAATCTTGTATGCAGTTTTTTGCCTCCTTTTTTTTATGACGGGGTGCTGGGATCGTGAAGAGCTTGATGAAATATCGGTCGTAACAGGAATGGCAGTCGACCCTGGGGAAGAAAAGAAGTATCGCATGACGGTAGAGGTTATTAATTCAGCCGAATTTGGTAGACAAAGTGCACAAGGAGATGCGCCTGTTCTTACCTATACATTAGAAGGGGACTCTCTCTCAGAACTATCACATAAAATGAATGTTGGGCTTACCCGTAAACTGGTCTTTTCCCATACAAGGGTTCTCTATATTAGTGAAGAGGTTGCAAAAGGCGGGGTTTTTGGGTTTTTAGATTTCCTTGAAAGAAGTGGACAATTTCGAAATGACTTTAGTATTGTGGTCACAAGCGGTTATCCTGCATCAGAATTTACAAAAATCACCTATCCCGTTGAGAAAAGTCCCTCTTTGAAGCTCAGTACTCAAATTGGGGCTCTAACTGACGAATGGGGCGGAAACCCTGATGTTCAATTATATGATTTTATTACATCCATTATTTCAAAAGGAATTAATCCCGTTGCAGGAATGATCTCAATGAGAGGAGATCCAGAAAAAGGACAAACTGTGGAAAATAATAAAGACCTTTCTCCTGATGCATTGGTATATGCTGATGGGATGGCTGTTTTTAAAAATGATAAAATGGTTGGAAGACTATCTTTAGAAGAGACCAGAGGATACCTTTGGACAAAGGATTTGAGACATACAAGTCTGAGTATTAGTTGTAATTCAGAAACCCCTGATTCTGCAGATGAAGAGGAATTTTTTTTAGATGCGCGCATCATTAGATCAAAGGTTAATTTAGGAGCTAAATATCAAAATGGCCAACCAAAAATTAATGTAAAAATTAATGGTGAAGCTAAGATACAAGGGACACAATGTCCAAATGATTTGACCAAAATTAATGTCTTTGCCGAGCATGAAAAGCTTATTGAAAAATTCGTAAAAGATGAAATAACCCAACTCATTACAAAGGTTCAGAAGGAATACGGAGTAGACATCTTTGGATTTGGAGAGTCTCTCAATAGGCAGGATCATAAAAAATATAAAGAAGTGGAAGATAATTGGGACGAAGAATTTGCAAAAGCTGAACTAGATGTTAAGGTTGATATCCAGTTATTAAGAGCGGGAATAAAAAATAAGAGCTTTAATGCAGATATAGAAGAATTAGATCAAGAATAAAAAGCCAATCACATCGTCATACTGATGTGAATTGGCTTTTTTATATTACGATCTTTCTAAAACATGAGAGTAGGGATTTCCGTTTGCTATAATAAACTAAGATTATGGTTTAGAAGCTTTAGGGGTGAGGACTTGGTAAAACGGAAATTTAAACTCAGCACAATTATTATTATGTTTGTTTGTTTAGTTGTTCTTTTATCATTACTTATAACAGACCTTTTAGTAAGCCATACAGTTACAGAGACGATTCGCAACAATCAAGAGGAAAAGGCAAAGATTGTGTCTAGAACTGTTGCGAAATCAATTATTGTCATAAATGCTTTAGAAGACGAAAATGCCAATTTAGATGCTATACAAGATTACACAATGGATATTCAGCAAGCTGCAGATGTAATGTTTGTTGTTGTAATGGATATGGAAGGAATAAGGAAATCTCACCCTGACCCTAAATTAATTGGAAAAAGATTTAAGGGGGGAGATGAAGCTACTGTTTTGAGAGGAAAGGAACATGTATCGATTTCAGAGGGAACATTGGGGAAATCACTTCGGGCTTTTACTCCAATTTTTCGTTCTAACGGTGAACAAATTGGAGCGGTTGCTGTTGGAATTTCCCTTAATAGCGTGGAAGATGCCTTAGAGCAGGGGCATCGAACAATAATTATTGGAACAATCATCGGTATTTTAGCTGGTATTCTGGGAGCCATTATCCTAGCTAAATATATAAAGAGAATTTTGTTTGGCCTCGAGCCATTCGAAATAGCAAGAATACATCAAGAAAGAAATACGATGCTACAATCTGTGCGTGAAGGAGTATTGGCAGTAGATAATCACGGGGTTATTACTCTAATAAATAAATCAGCTCTAGAAATTTTAAAACATACGGGCTTGCCGAAAGACCCTGTTGGTATGAAAATATCCGAGTATCTACCTACCTCAAACTTAGATCGAGTATTGAAAACAGGAAAAGCTGAGCGTGATGTAGAGTTAAATATCAATGGAGTTTCTATCCTTGTTAATAGGGCACCGCTTATCGTAAATGAACAAATTGTTGGAGCCATTTCCACGTTTAGAGATAAAACAGAAGTAAATCAATTAGCTGAGCAGTTAACTGGTGTGAAAATGTATGCGGACGCATTACGAGCACAATCACATGAGTTCATGAATCGGCTGCACGTTATTTTGGGGATGGTTAAAATGAATTATTATGAAGAGTTGGAACAATTTATTAGACAACTTGTTGATCACCATCATTATGAAGCACAAGTTGTGATAAAAAATATTAAGGACCCCGCCTTAGCTGGATTTTTAATGGGAAAACTGAGCTTTGCTAGGGAAAATAAAGTAGAAATGAAGATTGAAAGTGATACAATCATTCCTGAACCACTAGACTCAATTACAACTCATGAATTAATTACGATTTTAGGAAATTTAATTGATAATGCATTTGAAGCTATGAGTGATCTTGATGAGAAGAAAGTAAATGTGTTATTAAATTATGAAGAAGATACTCTGCAAATAAGAGTTCGAGATTATGGAATAGGGGTTAACTTACAGCAGTTTCCTACATTATTTGAAAAAGGATTTTCCACAAAAGGGGAAAATAGAGGGTACGGGCTCTATCTTGTGAAAAATAGTATTGAACATTTAGGTGGATCTATACAAATAAATGTAAGAATAGAAAAGGGAACAGAATTCATCATTCACATTCCATATAAACAAAAGGAGAATAAATCATGATCAAAGTGTTAATTGTAGACGATGATCCAATGGTTGCAGAATTTAATAAGCGATATTTACATGAAATGAAGGGATTCACTTTAGTAGACGTGGTTCATTCAGTAAAAGATGCGCTAAACTGCATCCAACATCACAAAGTCGATCTTCTTCTATTAGATATTTATATGCCCAATGAAACAGGTTTATCTTTGTTAAGACAAATAAGAGAAAAAGAACAGAATATAGATGCCATTTTAATTACAGCTGCCTCTGGTGTAGAACAAATACAAGAAGCTCTTAGGTTTGGTGCCATTGATTACCTGATTAAGCCATTTGAATTTGAACGGTTTCAGCAAGCATTGCTTAAATACAAAGAGACATATGATTATTTAAATAAGCGCGAAAAGGTTAATCAACAAGATTTAGATCAACTCCTATTACTTAAAGAAGAAAATAGCAATCAGAAAAAAATGGTCAAGCCATTACCAAAGGGGTTATCTAAAAAAACACTTATGACAGTCGTTGAAGCCGTAAAAGCCCAAGGCAAAAAACCTTTCTCAACTGAAGATATTGCCGATATAACTGAAATATCAAGAGTCTCTGTCAGAAAATATTTAAAATTTCTAAGTGATATATATGTGATTGATGAGACATTAACATACGGAATTGGAAGACCTCTGCATTCTTATTTATTAAACTCAAAAAACCAAATCATCCTTAAAGATTATATGTAATAAAGTAGCCCTTGGGTTGCTTTTTTTAATTTCATAAATATCAATAGTTTCTAAAGGTATAAAATATCTGAATATTCAAGTAAACT
>DASQMK010000621.1:0-2730 GCA_035645575.1 Metabacillus sp. | reverse complement strand
GTGCTTGTCCTTCTCCATGGTAGGGATCCTGTCCAATGATGACCGCCTTCACATTATCATAGGGTGTTTCATTTAAAGCACGAAAAATATCGTCACGCTTAGGAAAAATGGTTTGTTGTTTGTATTCCTCATCCAAAAAGTCTGTAAGTTTTATAAAATACTCCTTTTGGAATTGGTCACTTAATAAATCTTTCCATGACTGTTCAATCTGTATATTCATTTGATGTTACCTCCCGTTTACTGTAACGGGTATGAAGTGGTTGTCCATCCCATACAATCGTTGTTTCAGCCTCGCGTTCTTTCATCTCCGGCTCTTCTAACAAAACGAAGAAGTTCTTCTGTGGTAATAAACCTAAATGATGTTTTTCACATAACCTATCTAAAAATTGCTTTCGCTTTTCATTTAAGCTTGCAGATTGGTTGCTCCCGCTCTCTGCAAAAGCATAAATCACACTAGCAACTGGTACTCTTTTCACCTGACAAACCTTAGTTGCTCGTAAAATAAAATCCCAATCCCAATAGTTATGCACCTCTGGATCAAACATTCCGATTTTATCATGTAATTCCTTATTATACACACTTCCTGATGGAACATAGGTTGAAAACTTTCTCATCCCTTGTTCGTCATAATGATAGGCAAATGTTCGCCTTTTCACAGGGATACGAGTTTTCTCCACTTTATCAAATGTCACGATCTCCGCGTCAAAATAAACAAAGTCTGCATCACGTAACGCTTCTTTTGCATATTCAATATGTTTTATGGAAATGAGATCATCATCATCACAAAGCATAATATAATCCCCTGTTACATGACTAACTCCAATATTTCTCGCCTGAACATGCTTCACATTGTCCTGTAACTCAATCAATTTAATTGGTAGCTCCTTATAAAGGTTGATGACTGGCTCAACACTTACTCCCCCATCATTCACAATAATGATTTCATAAGGTGCCTCTGTTTGAAGAGAAATGGATTCAAGAAGCTCTGCTAATTCATCTAATCTGTTATATGTAACAATCACAATGGATATTTTCATCTTGATCACCTTTTGTTTTGTATTCTTTTATTTTAACAAAGACTTTGCCACCTTTTATAGTTAAAACGACTTTCAACAAACAACTTATTTTCCTACAATGTTTTATTTCCAATGAGAGGGGGTACTAGTTTATTAATCTTGCAAAGGAGATGATCAACTTGAAAACTTATGTCGTAGAAAATGGTGTACAAGCTACTCAAATCATACAGGAGCTTGAAGGACAAGGGTATAGTAAAGATCAGATCTATTTATTTGCACATGATACTACCCGCTCTAAGCATTTAACCGATCAAACGGACACTCGTCATATTGGCCTAAAAGAAGAAGGAATGGTTGATAAAATAGCCAACCTGTTTCAATCTCGAGGAGAAAGCCTTAGAACAAGAATGACCTCACTAGGATTGTCACAAAACAAAGCAGCGGAATTAGAAGAAGAGCTAGATGAAGGCAAAGTCGTCATTGTTGCTCAATAATCACCAAAAGGGACAGTTTACCAAAACTGTCCCTCAGACTGTTGACAAACGCTCGCCTTCTTATGAAGTCTAGCTACAGCGCCTAGCCTTAGATCGCACAGGATGTGCAAGTGCAGTTAAGCGACAGGACGTCGCGCCTATAACTGCCTCTAGGGTCTAGCCACAAATGAATTGAAGACAAAGAACGCCTTCAATTCTATATTAGCTTATGACCTCGAGGGGCTAGGCGCTGGATGTCGAAGTAGTTATCCACAGTTCAAGCATTTTATAATTTCCTAAGCAACAAAAAAATACCTCCTTACAAGTAAGGAGGCAACATACATATATAAAAATTAGGGGGGGATTACTAGCATCATTGACACAATTGCATCATCTTATACTAGAAAATTGATATTTATTTTAAAGAAGCTTGTAATTGTTGAACAAAACGTTGAAACGCTTGTTGTCCAGCTTCATCCTGCTTGAATACTCCTGCATGCTCTAAAATCGTTGCAAAAACATGTCCTACTTCTTGTAACAGAACTGAGTAGACATTATCTGCTTTTAAATCAGAGTACTTATTACTTAGTTGTTTTGCCCATTCAAAATGCTTGTTTAATTCCTCATCATTTTCAATCTTGGTTAATCCATCAGCTTCACCAAGGAATGAGGCTAGTTTTTTCAGCTCATCTAATAGTCTTCCTGGCAGTACTGCCAATCCCATAACCTCAATTAAGCCGATATTTTCTTTTTTAATATGATGAACTTCTTGATGAGGGTGGAATATTCCAAAAGGATGCTCCTCACTTGTTCGGTTATTTCTTAACACCAAATCAAGCTCAAAAAGGTCACCTCTTCTTCTAGCAATCGGTGTGATCGTATTATGTGGTGTTTCACCGGAAAAAGCATGTATTTCTACTGTTTCATCGCTATAGTTCTTCCATTCCTGTAAAATATCATCTGCTGCTTCCAATAGGTCTGCTTGATCAGGTCCTTGAAGACGCAGCACAGACATTGGCCATTTCACAATCGCAAAATCAATCGAAGGATATTTACCTACAGAAAATGAATACATCTTTTCTGCTACCTCCATTGGGAAGGTATGGTGTCCCCCTTGGAAATGGTCATGACTTAAAATGGAGCCGCCAACGATCGGTAAATCTGCATTTGATCCAAGGAAATAATGCGGATACTGCTCAACAAAATACAAAAGCTTTTTAAATGTTTCCTTAGAAATTTTC
>DASQMK010000620.1:0-2761 GCA_035645575.1 Metabacillus sp. | reverse complement strand
ATGCAGGAATTGCGAAGCAAGCTGCCCTGAAAACTCAAGAAATGCGATTTAACGCATACAATAAGCGTAATAGTAACTTACAAAGTTTAAAATGTTGAATTGAATCCTATCGCAAGTAAACGACCGTATAGTGTTCAGGAAATATTACCGTACGATGGCTCTTTTAAGGCAAAATATAAAAAAACAACAGCAAGCAGCGTGCGTTAAAAGAGCTGCATATACGGTATATCAAAAATATTTATTACAACGCAATGTTTTTGGTATCAATTGGAAAACATTAGAAATAATGTTTATTCAGAAGCCGTCGAGAGCTAATCATGTGAGATATATGTTTGATCCTGATTGGGCAAAACTTGATGTTACATTTAAAATTTGTAACATAAAACATTGCCTTTAAAAGGGATGGAGCAATAGGTAGCTCGTTAGACTCATGATCTAAAGACGTAGGTTCGAATCCTTCTCTCCCCAAAAAGGAAGGGCTTTGAGGAAAAAGCCATCTTTACTTTATGTTAAAACATTTTGTTATAAATGGTTGCACAACCATTTATGGCCACAATTAGATAGATTTACATTTGTCACACAAATTGTATGGACATTGTTTTTCTTTTTCTACTTTGTACTTGTTGCTCAATGCACGGGTATTGCCGTCAATAGCAATGACTTTAAAAGTGCGTACATTATTAATAGCACTCTTTTGATAATAGAGATAAAGTAGCATTAGCAAAAAAAAGACGTGTATTGGTTTATAATGTAGTGAATACTATTTCTGTTTATCGGATCACTAGAGATTTACCAAAGCTTTATCGTCGAGGACTGTATAAGGTGTGCACGTCTCGGATTATTAAATGCATACTATGCATTTAATTTTCTATATATAGTTACGGATGAGGGGCTTTTTATTTGTGGGTGAACCTATGTGGTTGAAGTCAAATTTAACAAAAATATTTAACAAAAATGTTCTTACTGATAATGATTGAGATTAAAAATAATTCATCGAAATTTTTTAATGTCGTAACTTTGGTATTGTTGTTTTGGGTTGATTGGTTTCTCAACTGAGCGATTATATGTTTCGGAAGAGCTTTTATTTATTTTTTGTTTCTCATTATTTTTTATCGTTGCTTATTGTGGGGTGGAGATATGGTATCTGCTGTTGTAGATCAACAAGCCCAAGAAATCTTGGATCAGTTTAATGTTTTGTTATATAAACAAGGATCGAACTGATAAAAATGGATTACGATTAGTAGCAACTAAGAAGAAACTTTTAAAAAATGCTCCAATATGCTTTTTTGCAGGTTCTAACTGTCTTAGAAGAATTATATTTTGTAGGTGAGTCTTATTTAGATCACGTATATAATCTATTATTGCGAGAGCAAATGTATGCGTTTAATGGTTACAGATATCGAATCAGCAGCTTCTGTATGGATAATTAATGCTAAATTTTTGATTGCAGAAATTGAATCTGTCCTTTGATTTTGAAGAAGAAACCGTATAGTAAAACATACCATAAATAGGTACTTTGCCGTAAGTTTATATGAATATACAAGAGTTAACTCCGTTATTAATTTATGTCATTATAGCATTTATCTTGGTCTTTATAATATTGCTTGCCTCTTATTTACTTATCAGCAAGCAAAGCTGATATTGAAAAAATATCCGCTTATGAATGCGGGTTTGATCCATTCGGAGAAGTTAGGCAACCTTTTGATGTCCGATTTTATTTAGTTTCTATTCTTTTTATAATCTTTGATTTAGAAATAACTTTTTTATTTCCATTGGGCTGTGTCGCTTTATTGGTTGGATGCGTTTGGTTTTTTTACTATGATTTTATTTCTATTAATATTAACTATTGGATTTTTCTATGAGTTGGAACAAAGGTGCATTGGAATGGGAATGATGCAAATGAAATTAGGAGGAGGAACGTTTGCTTTGGTTTTAAAAAAAACTTTTCATCAACACCTTCAAGTTGTTGTAGTTTCTGAAATTAGTCAAGGTGTTGTACTGGTTATTCGTGATGTAAAAATTTTCTATAATATTTTATATATTTTAAAAAAAAGTATGCTTTTTAATTTTAATTGTTTATTAGACGTTTGGGCATTAGATTATCCTACAAGAGCAAAACGTTTTGAACTTAATTATAAACTAGTTAATATTAACAGACCCGTTAATCTTTTTATAAAACTATCTGTTGGTTTAAATATTATTATGAATTCTATTGTTAATTTGTATCCTTCTGCGGACTGGTTGGAAAGGGAAACGTGGGGATATGTTTGGCATCTTTTTTAAAGAGAATAAGTATCTCCGGCGAATTTTAACGGATTAATGGTTTCGAAGGCTTTCCTTTAAGGAAAGATTTTCCTTTAACAGGATTTTTAGAAGTTCGTTATGATGATGAATTAAAACAAATCGTTTAGTGAGCCTATCAATATAGTCCAGGAATACAGGTATTTTGATTACGTTAATCCGTGGGATACACCGACTTTTCATAAATAATTATATGAAAAGAAATAAAAAATTTTACTATAAATTTTGGACCACAGCATCCAGCCGCGCATGGCGTTCTTCGTTTAGTTTTAATTCTTAATGGGGAAGTTGTTGAACGGGCAGAACCGCATATAGGACTTTTACATAGGGGAACAGAAAAATTAATAGAATATAAAACATATATACAGGCTTTAACCATATTTTGATCGCTTGGATTATGTTTCTATTATGTCAATGGAGCATGCGTATTGTTTAGCTGTTGAACGTTTGCTAGGGGTAG
>DASQMK010000619.1:0-3706 GCA_035645575.1 Metabacillus sp. | reverse complement strand
AATACACATCCAGACAAAAATCTAAATAAAATGTTTCTTTTATTAAAATAAATTAAAAATTCATGTAACCAACATTTCCGACAGGTAAATAATGTGAAAAAGGTAAGAAAGCCTAAAGTAAGCACGAAATGAATAAAAATTTGCATACATTTGGCTTATGATAATTTTTAATTTTAAACAAAAGCACCCGTTCGTTTAAGAACTATTCTTACCTTAAAGTTCTTTTCCAGTAATTATTTTATATAAAATTTCTGAGTCCTTTATTGATAGTTTTATATATTTTGACTGACCTTCAGCAATTATCTCCAATCTATCTTCTGTTGGTGTTACCCATATAGCGTAGTTAATTGAACCCAAGCTAAAACGATATTCAGGAGGAAGTGCCATCTGTACCTTAATATCTACTTGCCATTCGGCATTTTCAAGTATTTTGACAACAGTCCTTATTTCATCAGGTTTAACAACTTCTTTTAAATCTATATATCCTTCACTTTGACGTTCTTCAACTGTAAACGATTTTTCTTCAATATGCTCTGTTTGTGGTGTTTCAGCTTGTATTTCTTTTGGTGCTTTTATTGTTTTTTCTTGAACACAGCCAAATAAACTGACTCCAATACAAAATAGTAAAAACAAACGTTTCTTCATAGTCTAAACTCCTTTCTTGTTTGAAAGTGATTTATAGTAAATTCCATTTTTAACTGACCTTCTTCTTTACTTTAATAAAAAAAATCTATTCTCCTTCTTGAAGAATAGCACCCGATAGTTAAGTGTAATTGTTCACAAAGTACCCTGTTCTGTATCGTCTTTGCCTCTTAGATACCAGTTTATAAATGTATTGTCATCACAGACAATAGCTTCCCAATTCATCTTCTGAATAACCTCTTTAACGTCCTCTCCTTTAGAAAGGAACAGAGTGGTGAAGGAATCATAAACACTCATAAAAGCGTATTCCATATTTTCATCTGTGATTATTAGTTCAACTGGCGATAGTCCACATATATCTCGCAACGTAACATCTTTTATTTTCAAGATTCCGCTATTATCTAAGATGGGTTCCGAAAAAAGTATTTTGTCAGCACCTTTGGAACCTAAAACCTCCAGCAAGTCATTAATCAAAAAAACAGATGTCTTATCTTCTGGTGGGTAAAATCTGTCTTTGTCGAGATTTTTATTTAATTTATCCGCTAAATCAGTACGTGCATACTTTTCATTTAAAGCATAAATTGATGTCATAAGTGCTACCGCCAATTCTTCAAATGAAGCTAAACCACTTTCTTTAATCACCGTTTCCCATAAAACTGGGGTACCTTGATTTAATATTTCCTCTTTAGTTGGATACTTCTCGTCAGTGTGATTATTATTGCTGTCTGTCCATCCTAAAGGCATTTGAACAAAGGGATGAAGTAAAACTGCTGCTGATTTAAAATTGTTTGGTAATTGGGTTAGAATTGGGTAATTTTCATCTAACTATATGTAATCCTGCAATGAAAAACCTCCTATAATAAGTTTGTTCTAAAAACATCGGATAACTAATAATTTCGCTTAAAACAATAATTTTCCTTCTTCAACTAAACTGCTCCGTTAGTGCAAAAAGAAAAGACTTGCATTAGCCACCCCGATAATGAATTCAATCACTAGTAAGTTCAGTAAGGAACATCTTTAAATAACAATCTAATCTTCCATTATCTCCACTGTAGATGCATACATTTGTAGAGGATCAGACTCTTTAATAGGACTATCTTTGTCCCTCCACACCCTTACTAATTGACCAATTTTAAATTTCTTAGAAGTATCTTTTAAATAAAATATGATTACCTCTCCGTGTCGTTTGCTAAAAATTTCGATTGCACTATATTTCTCTATCATTTCTTTAGAAACACCATTAATTACTGTCATTCTGTCTTTTTCCAATTGAATAATTCGTCCTTCGATTGCATAGGCATTTGATTTCTCTGCATTACCTTGTTGAACTGAACTATTTTCCACTATATTTTGCTCTTCTACTGATATAACTGTGGTAACATCTTTCCCTTCAGCTACCATACCTTCTTTACGGACTTGTTCCTCTCTAGTAACAAGTTTGTATGTATCTGTTTGTTTTGATGGAACTACTGTTGATACTTCTGTTTTTTGCAAGGTTTTCGCCAAACCGATTGATAATGCTAAAACTCCTGCAAAACCAAGGATTATAATTAATTTCCCTTTCATATAAAAACCTCCTAATAGTTTCTCACTTGTACTATTAACATATTTTGCCACAACTAATAATATGTTCCTTTAAAATTCTCTTTCTTCAACTAACCTGCCCCCGTTTAGTTCAAGAAGAAGTGCATTACCCATTGTTGGAGTAATGCACCCGTTCGTAATATAAGGTTAGCCAGATTTTTCTGGTTGAACTATACGATATAGCCATAATGATCTTCTGAACTGAAGGTCTTTATTTATGTTCATTATTTATGTTCATTATTTTTGCTTGATTTTAATCTTTATTCTAATTAAAGTATTCCGCTCCCTTTGTTTAACATTATTCCCACTTTTCACATATAAAAAAGCACCACTTCTTGAAGGAATACACCCTTTAGTCGAACAACCATAGTGCTTTTTCTAATCACTGTCTTGTTGTGGTAAAACAAAGATACTAAGTCCATTTCTCTCACCATAATCCCACATCTTAACACTAGGATATGTATTTTCAGGAAGATAGAAAGTTCGTTCTTCAAGTGGTTTAATTACACTCATATCACATTTAGTACCTTGTATTTCTGTTGCTGGATGAATAATTACCTCTCTTCCAGTGTCATTATAGAATATGAATTTCATATTTTTCTCCTTTTTTCATGTATTTAGAACAATTCTTATGTATTATAGGAACGCCCCCGTTACTTCAATAGTTTAAATATTTCTTTTGCTATCATTAAACAATCCTTCGACTTTTTAAAGTCCTTATCGAATGCTTTATACATTATTTGATTTATTGCTTTTGCTAATTCTTCTGCATCTTTTACTTTAGGAAGAACTTCAACAATGTCTTTTATTTCCTCGTCATATTCATCGTCAGGACAATGTTTCACAAGTATATTAAACGGGTCCCATTCATCTATTACTTCTTTAACAATAGAAAATTGCTTCATAAAAGTCACCCTTTGATTAATTTAGATAAGTACAATTTCTATATTCTTTTTTCACTACCCTTATACTCACAAAATTTCACGTTAATTTTAAAAGGTTCTATATACACATATTTATCTGTTTCTTCTAACCTCTTCATGTTGTATCCTTTTCATCTTTGGAAATGTCTGTTAAATTCTCTCCTTCACATACAACCTTCTTAACTGGTCAGATATTTATTATATATCACTGTTATCACAGAAAAACAATCTTACACAAATGCAAAATATCCCTGTCCTTTGAAACAATGAAATATCTAAATATTAAGTAATTGTTGCAATATGGTAAAAATTAAGATATATTAATGACATAGCACTACCTAATCACTAACAAAGCACTGAAATGGTTGTAATATTTTTAAAGGAGGATTAATATGAAAAGTAAATACAAAGGTACATTAGCTGGGTAGATCGTCAAAAAATGGGTTCACAATCATTTGAATGGAAGTTTGGATGAAACCCTTGCAGATACTTTTCGAAAGTTACGTAAATCACCAGATATGAAATTATTAATTCAAGCAGGTGTTTATGGAAAAAAA
>DASQMK010000618.1:0-4701 GCA_035645575.1 Metabacillus sp. | reverse complement strand
ATGATTCAACAAAAATTAATCATTTGAAGATTCTAATAATAGTGGAATATATTCTAAAGTTGTAAAACCTAGTGAATTAAAAGATTGTGTAAGTATAACCATATGGAATAATTCAAGGTGAGAAGGTACAAATTCTACAGGAAAGAGAAAATCATTATCAAGTAGGAACGGGATCTTTGTTAGTGGGAAGCAAGATAAACCTTCCAAGAGTAGATCGCGATACCTGGCTTGGTTTGGTACCAAAAAGTGATGTTAAGGTAATTGAGGATAAGAAGCCTATTAATCCGGAAGCTTTATAATTAATTTAAGTATAGAGGTTTTATAAATAAAATTATAAGAGTAATAAGAAATTAACTGATCTATAAAAATATATAGGTCAGTTTTTGTTTTAATTTTTAAAAAATACTCTAGAACTAGGGATGAAATTACTTGCATCTTAAATGGTGGACAATAAGGCATGAACGCCGCATACCAGGAACTAAATGTCTACCGCACATCCAAAACCTTCTCAAACCTGGAAATGGCCGAGATGGGGATTTACGGACTTGTCTCTGCAAATCGATTTAACGAGTATATTACTGGCAAAGATATGTTTGGGAATGAGTTAACGGTTGAACAGCAGCAGAATAGTTTGTATCAGGCACTTGGGTTGCTTGCTGTTGGTGGTGGGGCTTATTATGTGAATAGGTTGCAGGCGGAGAATGCGGTTTATCAGGTGTCTATTACAAAACCTAATAACAGCCAGAGTAGAGGAGAATACCTAAGAAATAAATATGGGGAAATTTCTTCCGAAGAATTGCATAGAAGAATTAATGTAAGAGGGATAAATGAGGAAGCTATTAAACATGGGTCAAATAAGACCTGGGATGAATTTCTTGAAAATAAAGCTATTACTGACATTGAAAAAGCAAAGAATTCCTATATTACTCTAATTAAAGAACAATCTCCGTGGCCTGAAGGTTTTATTCCGAAAAAGGGAGTATTAAAATCCGGTGATACGTTTGAGATGGTACTTGATAATGCGCAACCAATTCATAAACCTGGAAGCTTTGGAACGTTTGATAAAATTACAGGTATTGAATATGCGAAGGAAAATTTAGCTATAAAGTCTAATTGGAAAGAGGACTTCGGAAAAGTAGTCACATACAGAGTAAAACAAGGTGTAGAATTACCTGTACTAGAAGGTCCAGTCGGTCCACAAATTGATCTAAATGCTGATAAATACTTACCTGGTGGAGGTACACAAATTCAGATAATGTTAGATTGGAAAGAAGATAAAATGAATTATCTGGAAGTAATAGCAGTGAGAGCAAATAAATGAGGAGGTAAAAATAATGAGTAGTGTTGATTATAAATTCGACTCAAGTAATGTAACATGGGAATATAATAGTAAAAAGGTTGAACTTGAGATTTCAAAAATAAATTTTGTAAACGTCGAAAAAGAGAATAGATATATATATATTGTTTGTGGGGAAAACTTTTCTGAGGACACAATTTATTATTATTCATTTGAGGGAAATAAAATTTTTTCATATGACAAAATAAAAGGTACTGTAAGTTGGGATTATAAAGGACAGTCAGTTGAATTAAATTGTAAAGGTATTATAAATGCTAAGCTATTCTTAGAACAAGAGGTTGTTATTATTTTAGTAAACGGCCAAAACTCAAAAGACCGTGTTATTGGATATAATCTTGATGGTGGTTTGAAATTTGAGAAATATGCACCTAAAGATTATAAATTTTTATACTTATCGTCATCTTCAGGTAAAATAACCGTTGTATGTGAAGGAAGTAATTCGGATTCATACGGAAGAAATTCGTGGCATTTTGAATTAGATTTAAGTACCGGTGAACTGACAAAAATAAACTTAGCTTATTAGATAGAAGTGAGAATTAGAATTTGATGTAACTGAATTTTTTCAAAATTGTGTTAAGACAATTTTGAAAATGCGACCCACTATCAAAAGTATAATGTTGTAGCTCTTCAAGTTGAAAAAGAACTAACTAATCCAACACCCTTACAAGTATTTTATATGATCAATATTTGTATATTTGAAATTATGTAAGACACCCCATATATAAATATTATTCTTTAAAGGCCTATTCATCTTTGATAGGTCTTTTTATGTGTAAATTCAGCTTGCTAGACTTTATTTACCAATTTTAAAAATTGACATTACAATATTACCTCAACTAATGCTATTCGATATAGCAGCTCTCTTTTATGACTCATAAACCTTTAAAGTAAGTGAAGCCTATCAACTAACAGACGAAGTCGACCAATATGCAAATGAATACCTCACATTCAAAGAAGAACAAGAACAATTTAGAGAAGAGCTTAAAAAAGCAGAAGAACTAGAAAACCGACCATGGTACAAAAAACATGGGATGGCATCAAAACCTTCACAGGAGAAATCACCGGATATTACGATTATATCCGTGCCTCAGAAGGAGTTGACCCTGTCACTGGCGAAGAATTAACAACAGGCCAGCGAGTTGCCAAATTGAAGAAAGGCCAGGTGGATTTGGAACATTTGATAAAATTACAGATGTTAATTACGTTAGAAATCAACTTGCTGTTAAAGCTGAATGGAAACCTGAAATTGACAGAGTGGTAACATATGAAGTTGTTGATGAGCTACCTGTTATTTCTGGTAAAGTAGGACCACAAATCGATGAACCTATTGGTAAGTACTTATCTGGTGGAGGACATCAGGTACAAATGCTTGTTAGTCCAGCTGATAGAATGAAATATATGAAGGTAATAGAAGTAAGGAAAATTAATTAGTGGAGGTTAAAACATGATTTTTACAAGTGAAAATAAAACGTCCTGGAGAATAAATGATAAAGAAGTAAGTATTGATCTAGATAATGTTGTAAGTGCGAAACA
Source organism: Metabacillus sp. (assembly GCA_035645575.1). GTDB lineage: Bacteria > Bacillota > Bacilli > Bacillales > Bacillaceae > Metabacillus. Next base: position 1,811 of record DASQMK010000618.1, on the reverse strand, counting down.
TTATGAAAAGACTAATGTCGTAGCTTATCTAGTTGGGAAAGAACCAACAAATCCAGAATCTTTACAAATTTTTAATATAAATGGTGAATTACTATTGAAGTTAACTAGACCAAAAGGTTATCAATTTGTGTACTTAACAACTCATCCTAAAGCTGAAGTATCTGTCGTTTGTGGTGTTGTAGATGTTGAAAATTCAGATAAATCTTGGTCTGATTTCTATTTCGGTGTAGATTTTAGAGCAGGAATACTTGAAAGGCTAGGTATTGCACGATAAATTGAAGGTGTTAGAGTCTAAAACTAATAGTATATAGTTATATCTGTGATACTATAAAAATTAAAGAATTATTTATTTTAAATCATACGATAAAAAAATATAATTCATTAGGGGAATAACTAAGGGTAAGAGATAGGGACTTTAATCCTTTTAGACATTCTAAATGTTATAATCTACTAGAGATTCCTTTAAGTGGTGTATAATTTAATATTAAACCTGATCTATTAAATAGTTCAGGTTTTTTGTTTATTTGAAGAATATGTATATTGATAAACAAATTTATATAGGATTTAACATTAAAAATCTGAGATGGAGATTTACGAACACGTCCCCGTAGATGCATTTGGTATGTACTTTTCTGATAATAGCAAATGATATAAATGTGGTGAAATTGGAAAACTAAATTTAGACTCTATCATAATAACTAAGGAAACAAAGTTGCAAAATTTTATAGAGAATAATATCGAAAATTTGGAAATTAGTAAATTGGAAGATAATCGGAGGACTGGATCTGAGTCAACTTTTTGGACACAAAATAATTAAGTTCAAACCTACGTACTAACATCAATTTCAGTAGGAATTAGTTGGCTTGACATGGAGCCTCTGCGGGCATAAGTCTCTTGCCAGGAAGCCAGCTTTTATATGGAAGCTGGCAGCGCCAAACTAGGCTATCATGCCCGCCACTCCTTGTAAAGTCTCTGTTTCTATCGAAGTTAGTGTTAAGACGGGATGCCTAAAATTTTATTTTCTAATTCTTGTGGTGTCAGATAACCGATACTTCCATGAATTCTTTTACCGTTATACCATCCTTCAATATATTTAAACAACTCTACTTCCGCAGAATGGAAATCTAGATATTTAACGTGGTTCAAATTCTTCTTTCTTTAGAATTGCGAGAAACGACTCAATACAGGCATTATCGTATGGTGAACCCTTGCGGCTAAAGGATTGTATCATTTTAAATCTTTTAATATTTTGTTTGAAATCATCACTAGTATATTGGGATCCTAGATCCGAATGAAAGACTATACCATTCTTTGGTTTTTGTGAGTAATAAGCATTTTCCAAGGTCTTTGACACCAACTCGGTCGTCATTGTCCGTGCAAAAGAATACCCTACTATTTTTTAGAGTGTAAATCCATGACAGATGCAAGATAGCACCAGTCATCTCTTAATGTATAAATATAGGTAATATCTCCAACCCACTTTTCATTAATTGTTGTTGTCGTAAAGTCTCGATTTAGGATATTCCCTCGTTCTACAACCTTTTCTTTACTTGAAATTGGACGGAATTTTCTTGTGGTAATCGACCGAAGGTTGGCTTTTTTCATTAAACGCTGAACTCTTTTTAAACTTATGGTTTTCCCTTTTTTCACCAGCATTTTATGGATTTTAGGTGCACCATAGCGTTCCTTGCTTTGTATATGAATCTCTTGGATCTGTTGGGTTAATTCTTTGTTTTCACGTTCTCGTTTAGACTCCGTTTTTTGAGATGATTGATAATAGGTGCTTCTTGCAATGCCTAATACATCACATA
>DASQMK010000617.1:0-2818 GCA_035645575.1 Metabacillus sp. | reverse complement strand
CTTTTACCTGCTAGTTCAGCATTGCCTTCTAAAGCAGCATTTACATTTGTAATATAAGTGTTGTGATGTTTTGTGTGATGAATATTCATTGTTTCTTTGTCAATATGTGGTTCTAGTGCATCATAAGCATAAGGTAATTGCGGTAATTCATAAGCCATTGATTATTCCTCCTTAGTATATGTAAATGTTAACAGCTAAAAGCCCATGTAAGCTTTTCAATTTCTAGATTACCAAAATTGTCCTATACTTTCAATTGAAAAGCACTCAAACACAGTTAACAGTTTTCTCACAAAAAATAAATTGTATGCAAATGAAAAATCTATCTTAAAATTTGAAAGAAAAAGTAAGCAATCATCAGCATTTGAATGAGTCCTTTTGCAAATACACCTGAAATAAATCCAATTAGAGAACCAAAGCCTGAATGAAGAGCTAATTTGAATTCCTTTTTATGAATTAAAAGCTCTGCTATAACAGCACCAATAAAAGGACCGATTATAATCCCCAAAAATGGGATAATGAAAGGACCTACTAAAAGGCCGATTGTACTTCCCCAAATAGCTGCTTTGCTACCTCCAAATTTTTTTACCCCTAACAGATTTGCTAAATAATCCGCTCCGAATAACAAAGCAATAAAGAATACCTGTATAATCCAAAATATCCACGTTAATTCAGTAAATTCAAAGAACAAACCGTATAATAAAAATCCAGCAACAATGAATAGAACACTTGGGATAATTGGATAAATAAGTCCAATATAAGCAACAACAAACATTAGAATGATAATGGACCAATAGATCATTTCCATGTAAAAACCTCCTCGAAGTATTTTATTAGACGGAGAGGTAAGAAAGGTGCTCTTGTAGAGAAAGATAACTTCCGCTAGATAAACACCTTAGCGGGGAATATTAAGATTTAATGAGACAAAATTTAAAATGTCAAGATTGTATAGACATTTTGTGTTTATACAACCTGCCATTTTTAGTTCACGTTAAATTGTTTTGAAATGCTAGATAATGAAATGGATAGCCCTTTTAATTGTAAACCAATTTCATGAGTGCTTTCCACTTGCAGTATTTGGTCATCACTTGTTAAAAGCATTTGTTCTGTACTAGCAAGGGTTTCTTGTGAGATTGATGCAAAACTTAAAGTTCTCTCTTCTAGGTCTGGGAGAACTAGTTTTAGACCGTTTAGCTCTCCTTGCATTCCTTGAAGTTTTATACTCACCGTATTAATTTCTTTCATTAATTCATCAAAAGATGCTTTTGAATCGTTTGCTGTTTCTAGGTAGCTTCTAATTTTCATCAGCATATCATCAAATTCATTTGTAGCTCGAATCGTCACATCTTCCATTTCAGTAATTGATTTTGAGATGTCTACAGTAGCAGACGAGGATTGCTCTGCTAGTTTACGTACCTCGTTCGCAACAACAGCAAATCCTTTTCCTGCTTCTCCTGCTCTTGCTGCCTCGATTGTAGCATTTAGAGCTAGTAACTTCGTTTGATCAGCGACACCTTTTATTAAACCTACAAGATTTGTTATTGAAGAAGAATGATCCTTTACTTGTTGAATTGTTGATGCCATGTGCTCAAAATCTTGCTCAAAACTGTTGATGGTATTGATTAAATATGTGTTGTTCTTTTCTCCACGCTTAGCGGACAAATTCATATCTTCAGAGCTTTGAAACACCGTATTCATACCAGATATTAACAATTCGATTTTTTGTTTCATAGATTGGAATCCATTTACACTATTTTCTGAGCTACTTGCTGTTTGTTCAGCACCGTGTTTTACAACATTAATGGCTTCAATTAACTGACGGCTATAAGAAAGCGCATCTTCAGAGGAATGGCTCAATTTTTCTCCGGTTGTTTCTAACTCTGTTGTTGTTTCATTTATTTCATTTATAACGTTTCTCATCTGTTCAATCATCATATTAAAGCTTACTTTAAGAGATTGTAGCTCTGGAATCGTTGTTTTAATTTTAGCTTTTTCATTTAAATTCCCCTCTCGTACCTTTGTCATAACATTTCGCAGGTCATTAAGAGGTTTTGTTAGACTTCTAACAAACAAAATTAAAAGAAGAGTTGAAATGATTATGCTAACAGCCATTACAATGATCATAAATTGTGCCATTTCATTCACTGGTCCAAGATAAGAAGCTGTCGGTACGACTAAAAGGTATTTCCCATTAACCTCTGGCATTTTTATAACAGCAATTGTATAGTCTTCACCTTTAATTGTTTGATGAAAGACAGCTTTTTCTTCACTTGCTATCTTTTCTTTAAAAGAGTCTGTGAAAGAGATATTTGATTTATTACTTACTTTAAATGTTTTGATTTCTTCATTTGCATAATAAAATAAATGTGATTGGATTCCGTCTGTTTCTAACTGGCGTTGTTGATCACGAATACTAATCTCTAATTGCTGCATAAAATATGAGTCATCACTTACATATAAGAACTTTAAGTTTTTAGCAACATAAGCCATAACTTCAGATTCACGACTTATACGATTTTCAATCGTCTCAATTGTTGTATCCTTTGCCTTTAAATAGGAACTAATTCCTACAATATTAATAGAAACAATTAATAAAAAAATAAATAAAAACAATAAACGATTTTGTAAGTTCATTTTCGAAAAAACTTTATCTAAAAAACCAGTGGGTGTTGGTAACTTTTCTTTTTCAGATTTCTTGATTTTCATAAGTTTTTTCGGGTAAAACTTCAATTTATGTATTGGTATTTTTTTTAAGTCGTTCACCCATTTCTGTCCCAAACCGAGCCCTCCATATCCGTGTAATTTCGACTAATTATAACAT
>DASQMK010000616.1:0-5359 GCA_035645575.1 Metabacillus sp. | reverse complement strand
TACTGGATCCAGCTGGTCCTCCAGTTGACTCATCAACTGCTTCCACCGCTTTAACAAAGTTCAAGACAGTATCCGCAAAATACAATAAACTGCTGCTAGCCTTACTGAAAAATGTAAGATTATTTATCATTTTTTCTTGGAGACTTACTGCAGCCTTTCCAGTATGGCGATCTAACTCTTGTTTAAATGTAACCATATGTTCCAATAACAAACTGAATTTTCCCTCTAAATCTATAATGAGCAAATGAGTTTTTTCCGGCAAATCTTTATTAAAACGTATTGTCCCCATTATCGTCATCCCCACGTTTTTCCGCTTCTACTAATAAAGCATCCAACTGCATTTCTTTTTCATCAACATAACCATAATGGTACACAACGTGAATATCTTGATGATTAAATAAAATGAATTGTTCTTTCGCATCTGTAAACCCGTTCGGATAGTTCACAGCTGCATAATCACGAATCACATTGTTCGTTTCCGAATACAACTGTCTTCCTATAATTAACAACCTTCTTGAATCCTCGTGCAACCCTACAACACTTCCAACAGGTAGATAATGTTTGGAAAAGATCATGCCATATCATCTCCTATACGTTTAAAATGAACGACTTAGTCAAAATGCTGAACTTGAAAACTTAAAACAAATTGGTCAGCTTTCTTATCTTTCCAATTTCCTAATTTTAGTAATAAATACACACTCATTCATCTTACATGACGATCTGATTAGGATAAATAGTTAAAAAATCACCTTTTTCACATGATTTAGACTAAGAAAGTACTATCTATACAGCTTTACGAATAAGTGATCTCATTTTGAAAGAGGTAAAGTGCAATTTCACTTTAAAATCGTAGACCTACAAGAACACCGGACCTTCTCCATACAGGCTTTGTTTGTATAATTTTAACGTTCGATAGATATTATCCTCGTAAATCGCAAAGTGTCCAACGAAAATTCGTAAATATTTATCCTTCTTTCTTCCTACACAGATATTAAACTTCCTTAATAGTGCATTAACAATTGTTTGCTAGTGTAAAAATGTGGAGAGATTAATCGTTTTCTGTTGTAACAAGTAGAAATCTATTAATCTCTTAAAAATAAAGGAGAGGTGAAATAGAATGGTACGGAAATGGTTGTATGGTATACTTGCATGTTTTTTATCTTTCTCAGTAGTAGTTCCTTCCGTGCACGCAGAGAATGAGGCATCCTCTGTTGCTCAGGCACGGTCAATATCTTCAGACAAGACAGAAGCCGTAACCTTTGTAGGACCTGCGGGGAAAACACTTGTTTCGAATGAAACAACAACACCTATTGGTCCAGGCATTGAGCTATCAAGCTTTGAAAGGTTTGATGCTCGCGGATGGCTAAATGGTGAAATGATGACAGTTGAATTGGAAAATGAAAACGTTTCGTTAGACCTGCTTTATCCTGGATCTATCTCAGCTGCAAAGCCTCTATCAGAAATGGCTAAGGCTAGCGGAGCTATTGCCGGTGTAAACGGTGATTTTTTTGATATTAACAATACGAATGCGCCATTAGGTGGAGCCATCCAGAATGGGCAGCTGCTTAAAGGGCCTGAGGGGTCACACACATTAACGGCCGGGATCGACCAAAATGGCGTTGGACAGATTGCCAATCTTTTTCTAGAAGGAACAGTCTCTCTTCCAAATGGACAACACCCGCTTGCGGCGTTAAATCAATACGGACTTCCTAAGGATGGAATTGGTGTGTACACATCAGCGTGGGGAACAAAGCAAAGATCATCAAATGCCACCTATGAAGTGATCATTCAAGACGGGAAGGTGCTTTCGTTATCAAATCAACCAGGTAGCGGCCAAATTTCAGAAAACACCTTTGTATTAGTAGGAAGAGAAAAAGGTGCTGACATCTTAAAACAATTAAATGTCGGTGATCAGGTCACGTTAGATTATCAAGCAAAAGTTGATCACAACGAACTCATGTCTTTTGCAGTTGGTGGAAATAGGATACTTGTTGAAAATGGACAAATCCCCACAGGACTTGATGATACAGTAACAGCTCCGCGAACAGCTGTTGGTTTTTCTCAGGACGGGAAAAAGATGTTTTTAGCTGTTGTTGATGGAAGACAAACAGATAGCCGTGGAATGACCTTTAAAGAATTGGCAGAGCTAATGAGAGAGTACGGTGCCTATCATGTGCTCAACTTAGATGGCGGCGGCTCATCAACAATGGTAGCGCGTATGGTAGGCGAATCTAATGCTGACGTCGTGAATCAACCATCAGATGGAACGGAACGATCTGTACCAAATGGGATTGGCATTTTTGCTAAACCAGGTAGTGGTGAATTAAATGGATTTAAGGTCACGACATCCTCGGAACTCGATCACAGTGAGCGCGTCTTTCCTGGGTTATCAAGAACCTTCGAAGCGGTTGGCTATGATGATCACTATACCCCTGTTAAAACAGAAAACATAACATGGAGAACACTTCCAGCAGATGTTGGCAACTTTGAACGTGATGGCGTATTTCGTGCAAAGAAATCAGGATCTGCTGTTGTCGAAACAAAAACAGGTTCCATAAAAGGAACGATGAAGGTAACCGTTATCGGTGATTTAGCCCGCATCGAAGCAGATTCTGCTCAATTAGGACTGGAAATGGGAGCTAAAAAGGACTTCTCCATCATTGGTTATGATCATGAAGGCTATTCTGCACCGGTTGAACCTCGAGACATTAAGCTTGACTATAATGAAGCCGTTGTGGATATTACAGAAAACAAAAATGGCGGATTTACAGTTGTTCCGAAAGCAGAAGGTGAATCAACCCTTATTACAGCAACCGTACAGGGACAAAAAACCTACCTCCCTGTAACAATTGGACTGTCAACAAAGCTTGTTGACGATTTTGAAAAGCAAGCTAGGTGGTCACACACGACATATCCATCCGCTGTAAAGGCAGATATGGACTATGTAAATGGAAAAGGAGGAAAAGGACTTCAGCTTTCCTATGATTTTTCAACGACAACAGCCACACGTGCTGCCTATCTTCAAACAGAGCCTATGCTTGAGTTACCAGGAGATGTCCAAAAGATCGGCCTATGGGTTCATGGTGATGGAAATGGAGCTTGGCTAAGGACCGTCATCCGCGACGCTGTCAACACAAGCTATACATTAACATTAGCCGACCAAGTAAATTGGACAGGCTGGAAGTATGTTGAGGCAACTGTACCAGCTGGTATCCGATATCCAGCCAAGCTATGGAGGATCTATCCTGTTGAAACGAATAAAAACAAGCAATATAAAGGGAAAATCATGATTGATGATCTTGTTGTAAAAGTACCACCAGCACTTGAAGTTCCAGAACAAGCATCCAAACCAGATCCGCTTATCATTCAAAACGGAGAGATTAAAGATAAACAATGGACCTTTGCTGTTCTTGCTGATAGCCAGTTTGCAGCCAAATCACCAAATAGCCCGCAAGTACAAATGGCCCGAGAATCCCTCCGTCAAATTGTGAAGGAAAATCCTGATTTCCTCGTCATCAACGGTGATTTCGTTGATACCGCCTGGAAAGAAGACTTTGATCTCGCTAAGACGATATTAGAAGAGGAAGTCGGAGATAAGATTCCTATCTATTATACGCCAGGCAACCATGAAATAATGGGATCAGGTTCGCTCGATAACTTCCTAAACATAAATAAAGAGAATCGCTATATGTTTGATCATAAAGGAACAAGATTTATTCTGCTCGATTCCTCAACAGGAAGCTTCCGAACAAGTGATTTTGAGCAACTGCTCGAATTAAAGAAATCTCTGGACGTGGCAGCGAATGATCCAAACATCAATAATGTCGTCGTCATGGGTCATCACCCAACACGTGATCCACTCCCGACAAAAAACAGCCAGCTTAGTGATCGAAAAGAATCTACATTACTTGAGCAATGGCTAACGAATTTCCGTCAAACATCAGGCGGCAAGGGAGCCATTTATGTAAGCGGACATGCCCATACGATCGATGTTGAGCGTGTTGAGGGTGTCCCATACATGGTCGTTGGGCCAGCTGGTAAAACTCCTTATGGACCAGCAGATAATGGCGGCTTCTATTCTTGGACCTTGTTCGGCGTTGATAAGACAGCCACACCAGACAAAGCATTTGGACCTGAAAACGCCGCAGCAAATAGTAATACAGCAAATCGCAGCTGGATTAACGCTGAAGTTCGTCCATTACTAGAATCCATTACAATGGATGGGCCAGCTATAATCAAGACAGGGGAAACAGCAACCATCACAGCTTCAGGACATCAGATTGGTGATCTCACCATCCCTCTTCGCTACCCGGCAACCGTCACATGGCAGGGAAGTGAAAATGTCCTGATCACAACAGATCAAAAGAAGCTATCACAGGCTGAAGCATCAGGTAATTACAATGCACTCTTTAACCCATCAACAGGTGAACTAAAGGCGATTTCAAAAGGAGAAGTAACATTAACGATTAAGGCGAATGGGACAATTGCGGAGAAGAACATACAAATTCAATAAATGATAAGGAGCAAAAGTGGGCAGTTACTGTTAACCTGCCCACTTTTTCTATCTCCGAAATCCTAAACATGAACTAACTTCTAGCTCCTTGTTCTTCTTTGTTGATAAGGATCGAGTAAAATATGAATGTCCTCTTAAAATTAAACTAGTTTACTTGAACCATAATAATTTCTTTAAAAAGTCATTACATAAATTTACAATTTTAGAGTGTATGATAGAAGTGTATGATGGATTAGAGAGGAGAAAAATATATGAGCTGGAAAGAGGACTATATTTATCAAAAATTCATTTCTCGTGAGGTTTTACTCCTGACTAATGAGCACAATGATGAAATTGAGATGGAAATTGTTCAGTTTCATAACCATTATCACGTCTATGCAACGATTTGTAACGAAAGTGGAGATTTTGATGGAGAAGGTAGAGACTTAACTGAGAGAGAAGCTGCTCGTAAGGCACTTAAGGAACTTTATCATAATGCTTATAACCGTTAAACTAAGAACCAAGAGGCAATTCCCTCTTGGTTCTCATTATTTTGTTACTATTTTTAAACCTAATCTCTGATCAAGACTAGACTAGTGGGACAGCTTACCTGTCCCCATGTACCACATTGAGAAAATGGAGTCACACGAACACACTGACAATTTCTAAAAGGTCATTTTTTCAAAATTGGTAGTAATTGGGTCCAACGCAGGAACCGTCCCCATGTTTTTCTTAGATTCCCAGGATCTTATTCGTTATTTTGTAAGCCATATACATCGCAATGGATGTAATCACGATTTGTATTGGAATTAAGATAAGCTTGGTTTTTAAGTCTCCGAATGCGAATAATCCTATTAATAACTGAGC
>DASQMK010000615.1:0-5298 GCA_035645575.1 Metabacillus sp. | reverse complement strand
GAAAGCTAGTTCCTTTTATAAAACCTAAGCTGCCTTCTTATGAGGAAGTGTCAACAATCATGAAGCTTGGATTCCCTTCAGGGTTACAAATGACAGTGATTTCTGCAGGGGTTATGGCAATTATGAGTGTTGTGAATTCGTTTGGTAGTGATGTAGTAGCTGGTTTTGGTGCTGCTCAAAGGCTTGATAGTATCATTATGCTACCTGCGATGGCGCTTGGTACAGCAGTTAATAGTATGGCAGGGCAAAATATTGGGGCAAACCAATGGGGACGTGTTCATGAAATTGCGAAGTATGGCGTTGTGTTTAATCTAGTGATTATGGTCTTGATAAGCACGATTGCGGTTATATTTGCTGAATGGGGAATAAGGCTTTTCATTGAAGAAAATGATGCAGTACAATTTGGAACAGAATATTTAAAAATGATTGCGTTTTTCTATCCATTTCTCGGAATTAATTTCATTTTAAACGGGGTTGTTCGCGCAGCTGGTGCCATGTTTCAAGTATTGGTGTTGAATCTTGTATCTTTTTGGATTCTTAGATACCCATTATCATATTTGTGCTCCCTTTGGCTGGGAGAACAAGGTATTGCGGTGGGAATGGGACTTAGTTTCGTTATCAGCAGTGTCATTGCCTTTGCCTATTATAAGGTTGGAAAATGGGATAAAATTAAGGTAGTGGTTAAAGATAAATAATGAATTTATAGTCTTGACAGTACGTCAAATACTCGGCATAATAAATTAAAATCACAGTGAACGTTTTAAAAGAGGACTAGTATACGGGCACTTTTTATCACAGAGAGTGAAGTTTATGAGCTGAAAGACTTCATATAAAAATCCGTTGAACCTACCTCTTGAGTCCTATGAAAACATAGGCGCAAACCTTGGCGTTAAAAGGGCAAAGTGGGATGTGAATGAAAGCTCATCATATCCAATCAAGGTGGTACCACGGAAGCTAAGCTCCTTTCGTCCTTATTTTTTAGGATGATTGGAGCTTTTTTATTTGGATAATGATGGTATGAATGAAGTCAAGGCTGAACAGGCGCTAGCGCTTTTTAAAATGGAGGAAAATGAAATGGATAAGAAGCGAATTGTTGTCAAAATTGGGAGCAGCTCCTTAACAAATGCAAAAGGACAAATCGATCAAGAAAAATTCACAGATCATGTAGAAGCTGTTGCAGCGCTTCGTGAAGCGGGTCATGAAGTATTGCTCGTTTCATCTGGGGCGGTGGCTGCTGGATTTGCTCGTTTAGGATATCCAACACGACCGATTACTTTAAAAGGAAAGCAAGCGGCAGCGGCAGTGGGTCAGAGCTTATTGGTTCAATCTTATATCGAACAATTCAATCAGTATGATATCGTTCCTGCACAAATTTTGCTTACTCGAAATGATTTTTCAAAACAAGAGCGCTATAAAAATGCTTATGCAACTGTAACAGAGTTATTAGAGCGTGGAATTTTACCAATTATTAATGAGAACGATACAGTTTCTGTTGAGGAGTTAACATTTGGTGATAATGATATGCTTTCAGCTCTTGTTAGTGGGCTTGTTCACGCTGATCAGCTCATTATTTTAACAGATATTAACGGTCTTTATGATTCAAATCCTTCCAAAAACCCACGTGCGAAACGAATTGATTTTCTACAAAAAGTAACAGATGACATGCTGGAGGTTGCAGGGGGATCTGGATCAAAGGTTGGTACTGGCGGAATGAAGTCAAAGCTAATGGCAGCTAAAACAGCCCTTTCACTAGGTGTACAGGTATTTATCGGATTAGGTAAAGGGAGAAATAAGCTTGTTGATATTATGCTTGGCAATGGGGATGGCACATACATTGGAGAGGATGGTCTACAAGCTGTTAATAATAGCCGCCAATGGATTGCGTTTCATTCTGAAATATCTGGGACAATTTATGTTGACCAAGGGGCAGAAGATGCACTTGTGTATAAAGGAAAAAGCCTTCTTCCTGCTGGAGTTTGCGATATTAAAGGATCATTCGAAAAAAATGATGTCGTCGAAGTTGTAGGCCCAAATGGTTTACTTGGTAAGGGGGAAGTTCTTTTTTCATCAGAGGAACTAAAAGAGGCAATGGGGAAAAGAAGTGAAGAGTTAAACAAAGATGATGTTTTATCATCAATCGTTGTGATTCACCGAAATAAATGGGTAAAAGCATAAAGGAGGAAATGAGATGGGTGAGGTTCAATTAAAAGGAAAAGCAGCTAAAGAAGCAAGTTTTGAATTGGTTGATATAACCACAAAAGAGAAAAATGAAGCATTAGCTAAAATAGCTGATCAGCTTTTAGTAGATCAAGATATTATTATTGAAGAAAATAAAAAAGATCTTGAAGCTGGAAAGAAAAATGGTCTAACTGACAGTGTTTTAGACCGGATTATGTTGAATGAAAAGCGAATTTATGATATGGCAGAAGCAATTCGCTTATTAATAGAACTGCAAGATCCGATTGGAGAAACGATCGAAAAAATTGAAAAAGAAAATGGATTGCTTATTGAGAAAAACAGAGTACCTATCGGTGTGATTGGAATGATCTACGAGGCACGTCCAAATGTTACGGTAGATGCGGCAACACTTGCTTTAAAAACAGGGAATGCTGTTATTTTAAGAGGAAGCTCCTCTGCAAGCTATTCTAACCAGGCTCTTATTCAATCCATTCATAAAGCACTTGAAAAAAGTGCAGTACCAGTCAATGCTGTTCAACTTATTGAAGATACAAGCAGGGAAACAGCGAAAGAGCTCTTTCATCTTAAAGAGTACTTAGATGTTCTAATTCCACGTGGAGGAAAAAAATTAATTGATACGGTTGTAAGTGAAGCCTCTGTTCCAGTTCTTGAAACAGGAGCAGGGAATTGCCATGTATTTATTGATGAAACAGCTGACTATCAAATGGCTGAGAACATAGTGATAAACGGTAAAACACAGCGGCCTTCAGTATGTAATGCGATTGAGACTATTTTGGTAGAAGAAAAGTGGTTTTCACAATACGGAAAGAAGTTACTTGAAAAATTAGATGAGCATCAAGTTGAAATTTTCGGAGATGACAAGGTGAAGGGTATCTTTGGAAAAGCAAAGCTTGCAACAGAAGATGATTGGTACACAGAGTATCTTGCTTTATCAGTAAGCGTGAAAGTGATTAAAGATGTTGATGAAGCCATTCAGCACATTAACACGTATGGTACCAATCACTCTGAAGCGATTGTGACGGAAGATAAACAGCATGCTGCAAAGTTTTTAAATAAGGTAGATGCTGCTGCTGTGTATCATAATGCTTCTACTCGTTTTACGGATGGGTCTGAATTTGGATATGGTGCAGAGATCGGAATAAGCACACAAAAATTACACGCAAGAGGTCCAATGGGGTTACAAGCATTAACATCAAGTAAGTTTTTTGTTTATGGAAATGGTCAAGTCCGTCATTAAATAGTAGAAGATCTTCTAAGGTTATTTCCTTAGGATGGGATTTATTTTTCTGAATTTTATGTCCCAAAAAATGAGCAGGTTTATTTTATATTGTATGGCATGGGCTAGTATATTCCCTTTTACTTGAAGGTCTTATGGTTTATACGAATTTATTCATTATTTCGATTGGAAAATTTGGTATTCAGCTCTATATTATGTTGCAGCTTTTTTCTTCATTAGATGGCATTTGTATTTTATTCGAGCAGAAAACTGAGACAAAAGATGTGATTTTACGTTATAGATGGGATTATAAGGGATTTTGATTTGAATATGGTATAATTTAGAAAGTTACTATGCTGGGTATGGGCAGCGGTGGTACTCCCGAGGCAGATCGGGGGTGGTGCCGTGTATATCACAAGAGACGAATTGGATACAATGATCGCTTTTGCTGCTCTGGTCGTTTCGATTATTGTCGCAACTAGAAACAGCGGGAATAATAAAAACGACTAGCCCACCCTGACATTTGGCGATGAGGGTAGTGGAGCTAGTCTGTGTTCTACTTGCCTCAGCCACCGCAACTTTACACTGCGGAGTAACTAAAGCTTTAAAAGGCGGTTGGTGTATGAGCACCAATCGTCTTTTAGTATATGCCCTTTTCTCTATCATATACCAATCTTACCCAGTTATCAAGTTGTTGGAATCGTTCTAATTTCTTGTTTGCCCTCCTTTAAAAAGTATAAGTTTATTCTCCTAATTCTTATCCTTTCAGATATGAATACATTCATTTTTACTATATAATAATAGGAAAATAGAATGATATAAGAGGAAGGTAGATTATGAGTAAGATAGTGGTAACAGGCCAAGGAATTAAAGCACCTAAAACAGGAAATGTTGATGAGTTTTTACAAAATCTTATTAATGGAACTTGCTGTTTAGAACTTGTTAAGGACCTGAATCATAAAAACAAATCGACTATTGCAGGGATAGTGGATTCTAACATTTTAGAATTAGATAATAATAAGTTATTAAAAAGGTTACCAAGAACTGCTTTGCTTGGAATTGGTGCTGGTAAGGAAGCTATTACCTATGCCAATCTTGGTAACAGTGATGATAAGAAAATTGGTGTGTTTTTTGGGATATCAGTAGGCAATACAGGAGACCAAAACTTTCAACAAGGAATCATTAATTCAAATTTAGACAATGAAAGAGATATACCGATTACTTTTGCTCATTTAGGCAATTATCATAGCATTACATCGTCAATTTCATACTTTTTAGGTGGGAATGATATAACGAAGACAATATCCACTGGGTGTACTTCAAGTCTTGAGGCTATACAGGATGCGATGCTTTATTTAAAAAGTGGATTAATTGATATTGCGATTGTAGGTGGAGTAGATAGCCCGATAAGTAAAGCTGCTTTTTACTCATTTGCTAAAACAAGGGTTTTACCAGTAAATCAAAGCTTAGAAGAAGGAGCAATTCCTTTTCAATGGAGTAGTAAAGGTTTTGCAATGTCTGAAGCTGCTGGTGTTATTGTTCTTGAACGTGAAGAAGATGCTTTAGCAAGAGATGTTCGAATTTTAGGTGAAATAGATAAAGTAATTTCAAATAATGATGGTGTTCATATTTATTCACTCGATACTAAAGGAGATCAAATGATTAAGGCTTTAAGTGAAGCTATTGGTACTCGAAGGCCAGATTATGTGAATAGTCAAGCCTTGGGAATTCAAATTAATGATATGATAGAAAAAAAGGCATCTGATGTTTTATTCAACCATACCGTACCTTATACTTCTATAAAAAGTATGATTGGCAATCCTTTTGGAGCGATTGGGATTATCCAGGTTATTTCTTCTCTATTAAGTGTCCAACATGGTTTT
>DASQMK010000614.1:0-1953 GCA_035645575.1 Metabacillus sp. | reverse complement strand
CCTCTACAATTGATTCAACCTTTCCTGGACTAGGAGTCATTACCGCTATCTTTGTTGACAGATACACCGCTTCAAATACATTATGTGTGATAAATAAGACCGTCATTTTTTCAGCCTCCCAGATTCTAAGGAGCTCCGATTGTAAATTTTGTCTTGTTATCTCATCTAATGCTCCAAACGGTTCATCCATTAATAGTAATTTTGGTTTTGAAATAAGCGCCCGTGCAATAGATACACGCATTTTCATTCCACCTGAAAGCTCTCTTGGTAATGCTTTTGTGTATTCTGACAACCCTACCATATTAAGAACATGTTGGGCTTTCTCAAGCTTTTCCTGCTTGGAAACATTTCTGAATTCTAAAGGAAGCATGACATTATCTAGTACAGACCGCCATGGCAATAGAGTAGGCTCTTGAAAAACAAATGACACATCTGTGCTTTGTTGCCTTGCAAGTGTTGGGTTTGTACCAAGAATTTCGAGTTTGCCTTCAGAGTGCTCAATAATTCCTGAAATCATATTGAATATCGTTGATTTTCCGCAACCAGAGGGACCAACAAACGACATAAATTCTCCATCTTCAATCTTTAAGCTAACGTTCTGAACAGCAGTTTTTCCGTTTGGATATACTTTGCTCACATTTTCCATAAAAACAACTGGGCGTTCTCGTTTTTGCTGCTTCTCCTCAGTTAATGCAGACATCACTGGATTCAACTTAATCGCCTCCTCTACTGTTTCACCATTCTGTTCGTTAACGTTGCTATATCAAATCGACGCATTTCCCTTAATGCTTCGGCAATAGATTCAGAAACATATCTATTTATTTCCATTCCTTTCTCTATTGTTGCTTGTGTTGCATCCCCCGCTACCCCTGAAGTAGAAATATCATTGATAACCCAAGCAAAATAGCTGGTTCCTTTTAAATAAAGATGTTTTGTATTCTCTGGTAAACTCACAAACTCAGTTGGGGATTTATCAGGATGAACCCAGTTTTGTTTAAAATCCAGAACCATGGAGGTTTCCACATCTCCTCCATGTATTCCGTATTTTTGTTCTTGTTCTGTAATAACAGAATTTGTTTTTGGTGATCCAGGATTTAGTCGGAACACCATCATTCCTGTCTCAATTCTAATTTCTCTAGAGATCATATTTAACAAATCATGATTCCCACCATGTGTATTAAATAAGAGGAATCTTTTAAATCCGCTTGCATGAACGCTTTTAGCAATATCCATGACAACAGCTTGTAAGGTAGTAGCTAATAAGGTCATTGTTCCCGGCATCCCAAGATGCTCAGTGCTCTTACCATAAGGGAGAGGTGGTAAAACCCAAATATTTTCATCCTCATCAAGTAATTCAAATGCCTTATTTAATAAACCCTCTCCAATTAATGTATCCGTATAAATAGGTAAATGTGGACCATGCTGTTCAACTGCTCCAATAGGTAAAATGACTAATGCATCATCCTTTCTTAATTCCTTCACTTCTTCTGTTGTTAGACGGGGGAGAAACCTCTTTTCGAATGCAATACCCTTGTACCTTTCATTTAGCATAACCATCAACCTTTCAATAAGATCTTCCAATGTCAAAAATTCTTACTGCCTTTTCAAACATCACTTTTGTCATATTTTCTTACAAGAATTTTAAAATCATGGAATTTTTATGAAAATAATCATTATCATGTCAATAAATATAACATCTGTCCCCATTCTAATATAAAACATTCCATTAATCATTGACGGATTTATAAAAAAGAAGAAATCCATTTGTTTAATTTGACTAAAAATTCAGAATCCTTGTCAGGTTATGTTACAATAAGAACAAAAGCGCAAGCGCCTTGGTCAGCCTAGGGCAAATAAGATGATTTAGAATAGAAGGCGTCCTTTGCCTTCAATTCTATATTAGCTTATGACCTCGAGGGGCTAGGCGCTGGAGCTGGATGTCGAAGTAGTTAT
>DASQMK010000613.1:0-2282 GCA_035645575.1 Metabacillus sp. | reverse complement strand
GTGCTGCATGAGAAAAGAAAAAACGTTTCCACCTGCACCACAGCCAAAACAATGAAAAATCTGCTTATCAGCTGAAACTGAGAACGAAGGAGACTTTTCTCCGTGAAACGGACATAACCCAAAATAGTTGCGCCCTTGTTTCTTCAATTGAACATATTCACTTATTACATCAACAATGTCAGAAGTTCTTTGTATTTTTTCGATTAATTCCTCGGGAATTCGATTTCCCATACTAACAACCCCGTATTACAGATATTCGATATTTATTTGAGATCTCCTGCATGTTTCGACAAAATCTTTTCGAATGTTGTGATAAAATTCAAAGTATCATCATCTGTAAATTTTTTAGGACCTTTGGTGAATTTACCACTGTGTCTTTCCTTTGCAGATAAATAACGAAACTGAAGAGCTGTGTCAATATTTCCTTCTGTATATTGCTTTCCCCTTGGCGTAATAAAAATAATACCCTTTCGGATCAAAAGGCCTGCTAATCCAATGTCTTGTGAAATAACAAAATCACCTCTATGGACATGGTTAACTATATAAAGATCAGCTTCTTCTTTTCCAGTATCAACAAATACCCACTGTCCGCCATAGGTTTTATCTGACGTATGGTTATAAGAAGCAACAAATACAACATCAGTTTTGTATTTGTTCGCTATTTGCATGATCTCTTTTTTTACAGGACAAGCATCAGCGTCGACAAAAATCCTCACTGTTTTTTCGCCATAATTCTCTATTCTACATCACTCCGAAATTTCCTTCTACCTAACACACTTTTGTACTGAATACTATTCGCGAGAGAGACCTTAAATTCCTTTTTGTCGAAAATTATTTTATCCTTACTCTTGACAGTTTACAAATAATAGTTTATTCCCATAAGTCAAGTTCTAAACCTAAAAAAAGTATTTTTATCACAATTTTTTATTATAATATAAGTCTTCCAAAATTTCTATTGTTTTTTTATAAAACACAATAGACCTACGCAGATAGAGAAAAGGATGACCTGCAATTGATGCCATCCTTTCAAATTTATCCATTTTGTTTATTCATAAAATTTGCGATAATATTTGCTGTTTCTTCTACTGCTTTGTCAGACACATCTACTACCTGACAACCAATTTTGTCCACTATTTTATCAAAATAGTTAAGCTCTTCTTTTATGCGATCAATGTTTGCATAAAAGGCTTCATCATTTAAGCCAAGAGATTTTAGTCGCTCTCTTCTAATATTATTTAACTTCTCAGGCATAATTCGAAGTCCTATACACTTTTGTGGTGATACTTTGTATAACTCTTCTGGTGGCTCAACCTCTGGCACAATCGGTACATTTGCGACCTTAAATCGTTTATGTGCCAAATATTGTGACAAAGGTGTTTTAGATGTTCTCGATACCCCAATTAACACGATATCTGCTTTTAATATTCCCCTCGGATCACGACCATCATCATACTTCACAGCAAATTCAATAGCTTCTACCTTCTTAAAGTAATCATCATCTAGTTTTCTAACTCGCCCAGGCTCATATTTAGCTGCTATCCCATAGGATGTTTCCATTTTATCAATTAAAGGTCCTATAATATCGTAATAAACAACACCTTTTTTATTTGCTTCTTTGATTAGGTATTCTCTCAATTCAGGGATAACAAGTGTAAAACAAACAATTGCATTATCCTCCTTAGCTAAAGACAAAACCTCCAAAATGGTGCCTTTATCTTCCACATAAGGAATCCGTTTAATTTTCGTGTTTGAAGAAATTCCATTAAATTGACTTGCTGCTGCTTTTACAACCAACTCAGCAGTTTCTCCAACTGAATCGGACACAACATAGATCAATTGATAGCTCATTTTATCCCCTCTTCCCCGCTAGCTATTTATTCTTGTAGAAAGCTAACCAAAATTTTTGTCATATTTGTTTTAGTGATTCTGCCAATTACTTCATAGCCTTTTTCAGAATCTTTAACAACAGGTAAAGCATCGATCTGTTTTTCTATTAATACCTTTGCAACATCTATAATGTAGTCATCAGGTCTACATACAGTGATGTTTGGCATTCTTGTCATGATAATATTTACTGGAATAGATGTGAGTTCCTGCTTGCCAATACTCGTCCGTAATAGATCTTTACGAGAAAGAACGCCAACTAAATAAGAGTGATCATCAACAACAAACAATGTTCCTACATCCTCTAAAAACATCATACAGATCGCATCATAGACTGACACATTGATACTGACGACTATTGGAATAGACTGATAATCTTTTACTTGAAGCTTTCTAAG
>DASQMK010000612.1:0-3260 GCA_035645575.1 Metabacillus sp. | reverse complement strand
TTTTCATAAGTAATTTCTCCCCTTAATAGACTTCTTCAAATCCGAAAAATACCATTTATTGAAGATTTTTTAAAATTAATTTAATTTTAATTGATTACTATATATTCAAAGTATCCTATTTTAATGGTTGTTAAGTTACATCTATGTTTATTGGTTGGATTATTGTTATGTAGTAAATAGTAGCGTGTTTCTTTGTGAAGTTAGTTAATAGTAATTGTTACAGCACTCTTTCAGTCTAATGTTCTTAGATTAAATGCACTTTATCTAATTAACTGGGGTGAAACAATTTCAGAAACTAT
The DNA here is from genome assembly GCA_035645575.1 of Metabacillus sp. Taxonomy (GTDB): domain Bacteria; phylum Bacillota; class Bacilli; order Bacillales; family Bacillaceae; genus Metabacillus. Next base: position 2,961 of record DASQMK010000612.1, on the reverse strand, counting down.
TTTATTGCTCTTATGACCCCGAGAGAATAACTTTTTTTCTTGAAATTGAATTTTTCGCGGCTTCTACAATGTTGTGGGATGTAAGTCCATACTTTTCAAGTAATTCTTGCGGTGAACCAGATTCACCAAAAGTATCGTTTGTACCTACTCTTATTAATGGAACAGGACAATATTCAGTTAATACTTCTGAAACGGCACCTCCTAGCCCTCCTATAATCGAATGTTCTTCAGCAGTTACGATACAACCTGTTTTTTCGGCTTGCTCGATTATAATATCTTGGTCAATGGGTTTGATTGTATGCATATTTATAACTGCAGCATCAATTCCTTCCTTTGCTAAAACTTCACTAGCAGTTAAAGCCATTTCAACCATAATACCGCAAGCAATCAAAGTCACATCTTTTCCGTCACGTAATTTACGTGCTTTACCAACTTTAAATTCCTCAGTTTCTTTAGTCACTATTGGTACTGGAGTCCTACCTAATCTTAGATACACTGGACCTTCAATTTCGGCACTAGCTTTAGTAGCTTCATAGGCTTCATGCGAATCAGCTGGAACAATAACGGTCATTTCTGGCATTGCACGCATAGATGCAATATCTTCAAGTGCTTGATGTGTTGCACCATCTTCGCCACATGTTAGTCCACCATGACTCACTGCAATCTTGACATTTGCTTTGTTATAGCAAGCAGCTAAACGAATTTGTTCATTTGCACGCTGAGCTGCAAAAACAGCAAATGTGGTTGCAAACGGAACATATCCTGCTAATGCTAAACCTGCAGCAGTCCCAATCATATCTTGTTCTGCAATGCCAATTTGGAAATAACGATCTGGGTATTTTTCTGCAAAATAATGAACTCTAATTGACTCAGCTAAATCTGCACAAAGGGCCACAACATTTTGGTTTTCAGCTCCTAATTCTAATAAAGCCTGACCGAACCCATCACGTCCACTCAATTCATTTACCATATATTTTCCTCCTCTTATATGAAATCAACAATTAATGAAAAATTAAATCCTCACCAAAACTACTAGGTCCTATCTCATCAAGTGCTTGTTTTGCTTCTTCACTAGAAGGAGCTTTTCCATGCCATATAGGTTGATGCTCCATGTAAGAGACACCTTTTCCTATAACAGTTCGAGCAATAATTGCTGTTGGTTCACCTTTATGCTGTTCAAAAGAGTCGAAGGCAGATTGAATTTCCCTTAAGTCATGTCCATCAATTTCTATAGTGTTCCAACCAAAAGATTTGAATTTGTCGGCAATCGGCTCTATGTTCATTACATCCTTTACATGTCCGTCTATTTGAATATCGTTCCAGTTGATAATAAGTGCAAGATGATCTAATTTGTAATGAGCAGATGTCATGGCAGCCTCCCAAATTTGACCTTCTTGTATTTCACCATCCCCAACCAAACAATAGACTCTAGCATCATTATTTCGCAAACGATTAGCTAATGCCATCCCATTTGCGACTGAAAGACCTTGCCCTAATGGTCCAGCTGCTGTTTCCACACCTGGCAAATCTTTTCTCGAAGGATGACCTTGCAACCTCGAATTCATTTTTCTAAAAGTTTGTAGTTCATCTACCTCAAAATAACCACTTCTTGCCATGGCAGAATACAAAGCTGCACATATATGCCCATTACTTAGGACAAAACGATCTCGGTCTTCCAAATTTGGGTTACTAGGATCATGCTTCATCCTATTAAAATAGAGCTCAGCAATAATATCAGCTGCCCCTATTGCTCCACCTGGATGTCCCGTGTTATTGGAAGTAAGCTGAATGACATCTCTTTTAATTCGGGTTGAGATTTCTTTAATTTCCTTAACATTTGTCATATGCAAATCACCCCTAAATCTTTTTATCAGCAAGAATTGCAAAATCCGTAATATGAACAATAGTAATCTTATTTTTACTGAAGAACTTCCGTTGTTAATTGAAACTAATGATGCTACTATTATTCTAATTCTGTTTTCGACTCTTCACTTAGTATTAATTTGAGCCGATTACTAACATCTTCAAATTGCACTTCAAGTAATCTTTCTGCTTCTGCACAGTCTTTAGTTAATATTGCATGATAAAGATCTTTATGTAGCTCAGCTCCTCTTAATAAATTTTCTGACCTTTGCAAATGGCTCATTTGCTCAAACAAGTCCCAGAAAGCTTTCAACAACTGATCTAACACCATATTACTTGTTCTTGAATACATAATTCGGTGAAACATTTGATCTTCTTCTGTGAAAATTTCATTCTTTTTGGCCTTAGCTAACATACGATCAACCAAGTCTCTCATTATTTGCAAATCTTCTAACTTTAATGAATCAATTACTGTAGGCAAAAACCCCCTTTCAAGTACGTAACGTACATTTAAGAGTTCGAATAAAGACTCAGGGCGTGCTCTTAGTAGAATATTCCAACCCCCAGTAATGGAGTAGCTAACATCTGGAAGTTGAACTATTCTTCCTTTACCTTGGGTCGTAACAAAAATACCACTTTCTTCAAAGCCAATTAGAAGCTCCCTAAGACCATTTCTACTAACACCTAATTTTCCAACCAATTCCTTTTCTGTTGGTAAACTTTTTCCAGAAGATAAACAATCCACTATTATCTCAATAATATGCTCTTTTAGCTTTTGTTTATCTTGAGATCCTGTCATGAAGATCACCCCCTAGCAATGTAAGCGTTTTTATTTGTTGAACATATTTTAGCACTTGTCAAACAAATCCGTCAATCACTTTTTCGAATAGTCAGATTATTAATTCTTAGAGCCTGTCAGAGACTAGCCCATTACAGTCTTCTCTTCTAGTTGAAGGATTCAGAGCCCGTCCAGTATATGTGTACGCTTAGTAAAGAGCTTTACTGCTGTTTATGATAATTGTATATCTTCTTTTAACCACCAACATATCGTTCCATTTTATTAGAAGTTTATTCCTGATTAAAGAACAGCACTTGAAC
>DASQMK010000611.1:0-10203 GCA_035645575.1 Metabacillus sp. | reverse complement strand
CCGCAGGATTTTAAGTCCTGTGCGTCTGCCAGTTCCGCCACCCCGGCACTTACTGGAGCGGAAGACGGGATTCGAACCCGCGACCCCCACCTTGGCAAGGTGGTGTTCTACCACTGAACTACTTCCGCAAATATTAAAATGATGCGGGTGAAGGGACTTGAACCCCCACGTCACAAGGACACTAGATCCTAAGTCTAGCGCGTCTGCCAATTCCGCCACACCCGCATGGTGTGTATTATGGTGGAGGATGACGGGATCGAACCGCCGACCCCCTGCTTGTAAGGCAGGTGCTCTCCCAGCTGAGCTAATCCTCCGAAGCACTTGAAGCGCATATTACATATTTGGTGACCCGTACGGGATTCGAACCCGTGTTACCGCCGTGAAAGGGCGGTGTCTTAACCGCTTGACCAACGGGCCAAAACATCTCTTTTAAAAGACCAAATATGGTCTACCTGGCAACGTCCTACTCTCACAGGGGGAAACCCCCAACTACCATCGGCGCTGAAGAGCTTAACTTCCGTGTTCGGCATGGGAACGGGTGTGACCTCTTCGCCATCATCACCAGATATTTTAGCGACAATTTTTATTATAGTAAGTTTCCCCAAAAAATCAAGCGTTTTTTTGAGTTTTTTCTCTGCAAATCATAATCTATTATGACGCAGGATTTATAATGTAACACATCTAAAACAAGAGTGTCAACAACTTTTTCAAAATAGTTTTCTTAGCATCCTCTTTTGAAGACAAATAATATAATATCACCCTTCTCATAGAAAGAAAAGACCCAAAATTACTTTTTTTATTATTTTTTAAATCATGTTTTAACTAAATCTTAATCACTCTCTTTAGACATAAACATCCCCGTATAGGAAACACTATTAATAACATTATGGGGGTGTCTAAAAAATGAAAGAACGAGATATCATTACTGTTCAAGACGAGAATGGTGAGGAAAAACAGTTATCTGTAGAAGCTTTACTTGCAATAGATTCTGAAACATTCGCTTTATTAACATCGAAAGAAAAGTTGAATGACACTTACATTATGCAAGTGAAAAACGAAGAAGACGGCCAATATCTTATTGGAATTGATGATCCTACTATAACGAGTATGGTTCTAGATGCTTATGAAATAGCTATTAATGCGAACCCTGCTGATTAAGTTCTGGAGGTAATATCTTTGAACGAAAAGATTGTCGATGTTATAGACGAAAACATAAAGCTGAAAATTGAACACGAAATCAATGGAATGACTTTCACAAAAAATTTCCGATCTCCTACAGCAGAAGAGTGGTATATTTTCTTACCCTCCTATAAAGATCCTTTAACAGGTGGTGCACCTGGAAAGACAATTATTCATTACAACTTGTATGACACGAAACACATCTTTATTAACACAACTATTATTTTTGATGATCCGGAATTACATAATAGCAAGCATCACCAGCTTGTTTATTCAATTGCAGATGAAATAGTAAACCGACTTGTCGGATATGCTGACACCTTATTGTCAGTTCATTCAGGAGAAAATTCCTACAATGCTGAATACAAACAATGATTATCGAGGGATGATAATGAACTTAAAACTAATTCAATCCATTAAAGAAGTGTCACATCCTTTCCATAAACAAGAAGGTATTAATGCTTTATTATCAAAAATAAAAGATGAAACCTTTGTCCTACTAGGTGAATCTTCTCATGGTACATCAGAATTTTATAAAATTAGAGCTGAACTCACTAAAAAGCTTATTACAGAAAAAGGCTTTACGTATATAGCTGTTGAGGGGGATTGGCCTGCTTGTCAAGAAATTAATAGGTATATTAAAGGTTTTGATCACCTCGATTCCAATGCTCGAGAAGTCTTGAATTTTTTTCACCGCTGGCCGACATGGATGTGGGCAAATGAAGAAATGATTGATTTAATCGAATGGTTAAGAGATTACAATAACAAAATGCCAAATGACAAAAAGGTTGGTTTATATGGAATTGATGTGTATTCGTTGTGGGAATCGATTGATGAGATCATTTCTTATTTAGAAAAAATTCAATCTCCACAAATTGAATCTGCCAAAAAGGCTTTTTCATGCTTTGAACCCTTTAATCGTCGACCTGAAAAATATGGATTATCTGCTTCCTTTTATGGTGAAGATTGTCTGGATGAAGTCACAAAGCTATTAACAGAAATCACATTAAATAAGATGAACGTTTCTGATACGGAAGAAAACACTCTAAATCTTGAAGTCAACGCGATGATTACGGCAAATGCTGAAAATTATTACAGAACAATGGTCGTAAATGACAATGAATCATGGAATATCCGAGACAGACATATGGTAGAAGCCTTGAATAAAATACACGATTTTTACGGAGAACATGCAAAAGGCATTGTATGGGCGCATAACACACATGTTGGCGATGCTCGAGCAACCGATATGGTCGATGAAGGTATTGTAAATGTAGGACAATTACTAAGAGAGGAAAAAGGAAACGAATCCATTTTCATTATTGGATTTGGTACGCATAGAGGAACCGTTATTGCTGCTGATGAATGGGGTGTTAACCATGAACGAATGATCATTCCTCCAGCCCAAAAAGGAAGCTGGGAAGATGCTATGCACAAAGCTGGACCACGTGATAAATTCCTTCATTTTACGAAAGACAATCGCCATCTCTTTCAGGACCCTATCGGACATAGAGCTATTGGTGTGGTGTATAACCCTGCTTACGAGCTTTACGGTAATTATGTTCCTTCCATCATGTCTAATCGATATGATGCATTTATTTATATTAATGTGACGAATGCTCTCCATCCACTTATTGTTGAAGAAGTGTTTCTATAAAGATAAAAGTAACATTCTACTCCCATATTTATCAAAAGTAAAGCCCTAGAAATAAAATTTCACCTTGTTATAATGCTAACAGGATGAATTTTATTCAAAAGGTGGTTACTTATGGCGAGCACATGTCGGTTTGTTGTCAATGCGGTTGGTAAACAAGGCGAAACTTACTACACACAATTAAATACAAAAAAAGAATTAGAAACTTGGATTACAGACCACCAGGAAAAGTTATTACTGGATGAATTAAAAATTGTTGATAAAAAAACTCCGCCTTTCTTAAAATGGCTTTTTTACAAATAAAATAAAAAAGGATGGCTTTATAAGGGCTACTTTACCCTTTGAGTCATCCTTTAAAAATATCGTAGTTATATCCTTTCTCTATATCTATCCGGAACCATCCCTCTTAATTCAACATTGCTATATAATTTTCCCATCTCTCGAATTGCTATTGTTAAATGCCTATCAATGCTTTTAGCCTCCATCTCCATTTGGAACATCCATTGAAAATTTATAGTGTTATGAAACTTCGCATTTATCGCCCATTCATGAAAGGCCCTTTCGAAATCTGTATAGCTTCTATATAAAGTAGCAATAGCCTGTCGAAAACGCCTTTTCGCTACTGTGTCCTGCTGTAACATCGTAATAGCTGTTCTTGTCAAGGTGACTAATTCCATTAACAAAGTCGAGATATAACGCTCATTTTGATGTTGACTAACAGAGAAATCTCTTAACATTTTTTTCATAGATCGATAGCTATTATATAGTTCTCCACTCAAAGCCTCTGTCATGTATACCCTCTCCCTTCATCCATTATATTTATGCTTGATATAGGAGAGACATGTTGGTGCTATAACGTTTAATGTCAATTTTTTAACAAAAATTGTATCTACCAATTCCACCATCAGCCTCATATAATTACAAGTTGAGAGGGGGAAAATGAATGGCGGACATCAAGCAACTTGTTTTTTTCGACTTTGAAATGTTGTGCTCGGATACTGGGATGGCTTTTGAAAAGATGGAAGCCATTCGTTTAGGCGCTGTTAAATATACGATTGATACAGGGTCAATTGCATATTTTGATCAATATATACGTCCCGAAAGCACCGAGCCTTTAACTGAATTTTGTAAGACCTTAACTGGAATTGATGATGACAATCTAGTTGGAGCTAATGATTTTAAAGAAGTTTTTGCTGATTTTTTAGAATGGATTGGCGGAATTAAGAAAACACGGTATTTCTCCTGGTCACCTAGTGATCTCTTTCGACTAAAAATGGATGGATTGAGACACGATATCTCAGAACGTACAATAAAAAAAATTGAGCAACGTTATGTAGACTTTCAAAAACTGTTTAAAGACAGAGTATCAAAAAATCCTGTGTCTGTTGAAGATGCTCTTAAGCTATATGATTTAGAATTTATAGGAGAAAAGCACAATCCGATGTTTGATGCTCTTAATACTCTCCGCATTTACCAAACCTATATAAATCAACCAATTCAGTCTGATATTATAATGGTTCAAAAATTTATTTTCGGAAAGAAAATTTCTTTTTTTGATATAGAGGATCTAAATCGAAAATTACAAAATCAGCTGCACGAAGATGCTAAACAATTAATCGAACAGCTACGACAAATCTATCGATTACGTGATATTAAAAAACTACTAAAACCTGTCGGGAGAACTGCAATAAAATATGAAAATATAATTCTAAATCGATCGGGGATTTTTTCAAAGGAAAATATTTGTTATGCAGAGTCCTTTAGTACTTTTTATCAGGATTTGATCCATACCCTTGAAGAACACATCGCTTGTTCATCAAGAACTGTGATCCTTCATGAACATATGCTTCGTCCCTTACAAAAGCTTTTATATCCAGCAACTTCTCATAGAGAAAAGGAGACCGTTTCTTAATTTGCCAAGAAACTATCTCCTTTTCTTTTTGTATTAATAGATATTGTCCTTTATCTTCTCTGTGAAAAAGTTTTTTCTTTTTTTTCCCATTAGATATCGACCTTCATCCTTTCTTATGAGGGAAACTCGATTAAACCCTTAAACAGTTGTGATCACTCGATTTATAATAATTTTTTCACCAATAAAAGAGGCCGACCTCTTTTTAGTCCGCCTCACATAGAAAATACCATACTATTGTTCAACTCCACACCATTCGACAATCGTTAATGCAATAATCTCAGCAGCTTCAAACACTTTGTCAATTTCGATATATTCATTTGGAAAATGGGCTTTTTCTGTCACCCCAGGGCCGAACACGATTGTTGGAATGGACCCTACTTGTGTAAGAAGTCCTCCATCTGTGCCCCATGGAGAGGCTTCAATAATAGGTTGATGCCCTGTTACCTCTGTATATCTCGATGATAAAATTGTCATAAATTCATGGGAGGGATCGATTGCTCCTGGTACCCATCTTGCACCGAACCATTCAAGCACAACAGGATGTTCTTGGAACCATGCATCATTTTCTTTTATGTTTTCAAGCCAACTTGCAAGCTCCTTTTTTGCTTCTTCCATTGTTTCATCAGGAGAAACTCCCATTCTTCCTTCTAATTGAACAAAATCAGGAACAGAAGATGGCCAGTCACCACCTTGTATTTTTCCTATATTAATGGGTAGTGGGATTGGTATATTTTGATAAAGGGGATCATCGATTCGTGCATTTCTATGCTTTTCCAACTCTCTTACATGTTCCACAACAAGCAAAGCTTTTTCAATTGCGCTAACTCCTTCATAGCGTGTTCCCCCATGTGCAGAACGTCCCTTTACAGATAAGCGAAACCACATAGAGCCTTGTTGTTTCGGAAAAATTTTCATATTGGTCGGTTCTGGAATAATGGCAGCATCTGCGTGATAGCCCTTTAAAATTGCAGCTAACGTACCGGCACCTCCACTCTCCTCTTCAATAACACTTTGAAAAATGACATCCCCTTTTAATGGAATTCCAAGCGCACGAATGGCCGATAAAGCTAAAAGCAGTGAAACATTCCCCCCTTTCATATCTGTTGCACCTCGTCCATAAAGTTTTCCATTTATCACTTCCCCACTATAGGGAGAGTGTTCCCACTGTGCTATATCTCCTTCAGGTACAACATCGATATGTCCATTTAGTATGATCGAACGACCCTCACCTGTTCCTTTTAAGATTCCGACAACATTGGGACTTCCTTTAAAATCCTTACGTGGTGAAGCAAAATAGGGATGAGTTGCAAGCACCTTCCCATCTGGCTCCCAAACATTTACCTTTAATCCAATCTTCCGTAGTTTTTCAATGACGATCGTTTGAGCAAATTGTTCATTTCCCTGGGTACTATTTGCTTGAACGAGCTTTTGTAAAAGCTCCACACCATGATCACGATTTTTGTTTAGCCATTGACTAAATTGAACTTGAAGCATGTTCTTTTCTTCTGTCACCCTTCATCCCCCCATCTCTTTATTCACCAATCATTCTAATTTTCTTTGAGATTTGTAGAGGTGCTTTTGTTTTTGAGATTACATCGTGAACTGTATATGGTTCCATGACTTCTGTTAAACATAGCCCTTGATCAGTTATTTCTATCACAGCCATATCTGTGATGATTAAGCTAACACATTCCTTAGCAGTTAACGGGAGGCTGCATTCTTTCACAATTTTCGATTCACCTTTTTTATTGCAATGATTCATTAACACAATGACACGTTTTGCCTTTTTAGCAAGTTCCATCGCTCCACCAATACCAGGTACTCGCTTTCCCGGGACGATCCAGTTTGCTAGATCCCCTTTTTGACTAACTTCTAGACCACCTAAAATAGTAAGATCTAAATACCCTGATCGAATCATGCCAAATGCTGTTGCACTATCAAAATAAGATGCTCCTGAGACAATCGTGACAGGGAAGCCTCCTGCATTACATAAGGTTGGATTTTCCATTCCTTTTTCAGGTGATTCACCCATCCCAAGAATCCCATTTTCAGCATGAAACATAACATGTACATGCTGTGGAAGGTGATTTGGCACGAGAGATGGGATGCCAATTCCTAAATTGACGATCATACCATTTGCTATTTCCTCAGCTGCCCGCTTTGCTATACGATTGCGTTCATCGAATGCATTCAACCCTATCACTCGCTTTCTTCCTCGACTATCAACCATCCTTTATTCCCAAGCCCATTTCCAGTCAATCCCTTGACTTTGGATAATCAAATCCACATAAATACCTGGAGTCACAATATGCTCTGGATCTAATTCACCGATTTCCACAATTTCTTCCGCTTCTACAATCGTATAACGGCCTGCCATGGCCACTAATGGATTTGTGTTTCTGGCACTAGTTTCATAGATTAAATTTCCGAAGGTATCAGCTTTTTTCGCATAGATAATGGAAACATCAGCAGTAAGTGCTGTTTCTAATAAAAAGTCCTTTCCATTGACTGAAATTTTCCGTTTCCCTTTTTCTACCATACTATCAAGCCCAATGTCTGTTAAAATTCCTCCTAGACCGACTCCACCTGCACGTATCCGTTCCGCTAGAGTTCCTTGTGGTGAAAACTCTACTTCCATATCCCCATTCATCATTAACTGTCCAGCAATAGGATTTGAGCCGATATGGGAGACAATGAGTTTTTTAGCTCTTCCTTGACTGACTACTTTTCCAATCCCGATTGTTGGAAAGCCTGCGTCGTTTCCTATTAACGTTAAACCCGTCACACCTTTTTGAAGGATTCCATTAATTAAGGTCGGGGGATTGCCAACACCCCCGAAGCCTCCAAACATGATGGAACACCCACTTTGGATAGATACTAAAGCATCATCTAATGAACTAACCTTATTCATTTTTTTCACTCGTTTTGTTTGTTCCAACATGTTCACCACCCCCAACCTCTTTTTGAATCTCTAAAACAACTTCTTGAAAAATTGAAACAAGTTCTTCTATTTGATGTTTGGTAATAATAAAAGGTGGTGAAATAATGACCGCATCACCACGTGCTCCTTCTTGACCAGCAGAAGATGGATAAATGAGTAAGCCTTTTTCTCTTGCTTTTGCTACAACCATATTTGTTAACATGAGCTTTTTATCAAATGGATACTTTGATGTTTTATCTGAAACAAACTCAACACCAACCATAAGGCCTTTTCCTCGAATATCACCGATAATCCCTATGTCCCCAGTTTCCTCCTGAAGCTTTTGTAACAAATAAGCTCCTTGATCCTTTGCATTTTGAACTAATTGATGCTTCTCAATGTACTGAAGAACAGCAAGAGCTGTTGCAGCTGATTGTGGATTAGCGCTATACGTATGTCCGCTCATAACAGAGTTTGAGCCTTGGATAATAGGCTTCATCACTTTTTCGCTTGCTAATGTTGCCGCTATCGCTGTATAGCCTGCACTCATCCCCTTTCCCAAAGCAATAATATCCGCTTGCACTCCCCAATGATGTAACCCAAACATTTCACCAGTGCGTCCGATGCCTGTCATCACTTCATCTGCTATAAACAGGATGTCATACCGGTCGCAAATCTCTCTAACTTGTTGATAATATCCCTCTGGTGGAATCACCACACCACCCGCTGCTCCAATGATCGGCTCTGCAATAAAAGCGGCTATTTGCTCAGGACCAATCCTTTTTATCGATGTTTCAATCTCATTTGCACAGGCCAACTGACAAGATGGATATGTTTGCTGTAATGAACATTGATAGCAATAAGGAGCTGAAACAGAAGGATAATCTTCAAGAATTGATACAAATCGTTCACGTCGACTTACATGTCCTGACATTGATAAAGCACCAAGTGTAATTCCGTGATAACTCACCCATCTGGATAAAATTTTATGCTTTTTAAAATGCCCTTGCTCTTGCCAATATTGTATGGCAATTTTCATCGCTGTTTCCGTCGCTTCGGATCCACTATTTACAAAAAAGGACCAATAATCCTCATCTGAGCCTACAAGCTCATTTAACTTTTCCGCTAGCTGCTCAGCAGGCTCTGACGTAAATTGTGAACGATAAACAAAGGATACTTTTTTTGCTTGATCATGCATGGCTTCAATAATCTCAGGGACTCCATGACCAATACTTGTTGTCACTGCCCCTGATGACCCGTCAATATACCGCTTGCCATCTTTGTCAAATAAATAGATTCCTTTACCATGTGTTACAGTAGGATACTCTTCATTCATACTCGGCTTAATTAACAAAGACCGCTTCATACGATCGCCTCACTCTCTTGCTGACAAAGATCAAAATTTGAAGTAGTTCTTTTTTAGCAATCTAGGTTGTGATAGTAAAGAATCATATACAATCGTTTTTCCAAGCTTTTTTGTATCTATAAGCATAAGCTGGTCTTCAAGCTCCTCTATCGTTTTCTCTGTTTGATATTCCATCCCACATGATGAGCAATGAACACCAGGTGTTTCCGTTATTTCAATGGCCCTCGTTCCATCCGGGAGCTCCCAGTAAACCGTACATTTTATCTCTTTAGCAGCTTCAGCTTCACACCATTGACATTTCATCTGTAGTGGTTGCACCTCCTTCATTCATCCTTTGCTTCCTTCTTTTGCTGAGCCAAAAATTTCTTTTCTTTTAGCTCATCACGTTTTTCACGTTTGTCTTTTAAAGTTGAATAGGCTGGATTTTGGTGAAAACTTTGTCTGCGGTTATAGCGTTCGAGTGATTTTGGAACAAGGTTAAATTGCTCGTCATTTAATAAAGACGTGATTCCTGTTTTTGATGGGTTTAGGTCATGCTCTAAATATATTTCATTAAAATACTCATCTGCTCGACCAGCAACATAGTTTTCTGGTTCTGGATAGGACGTAATCACCCCTTCGAAATTGCGTAGTACAGTCTTAGTTGGACTTTGTGAAATCAAATAGTTTGGTTGTAAGGTAATTTTCCCTCCGCCACCAGGAGCATCTACAACGAAAGTGGGTACTGCATACCCGCTCGTATGTCCTCGCAATCCTTCTATAATTTCTAAGCCTTTTGAGATCGGTGCTCGGAAGTGACCGATTCCCTCAGAAAGATCACATTGATAAATATAATAAGGACGAACTCTGATTTTTACTAAATCATGCATGAGCTTCTTCATGATTGGTACACTGTCATTAATCCCTGCTAAAATAACTGCCTGGTTTCCAACAGGAACCCCTGCATTAACTAACATTTCACAAGCACGCTTCGATTCTTCGGTAATTTCAATTGATGTGTTAAAGTGAGTGTTCAGCCAAACTGGATGATATTTCTTTAAAATATGACAAAGATTTTCAGTAATTCGTTGTGGAAAAACAACAGGTGCTCTAGTACCAATACGAATGATTTCAACATGTGGAATGGCACGTAAATTTTTTAATATATATTCTAAAATATTGTCATTAATCAG
>DASQMK010000610.1:0-4397 GCA_035645575.1 Metabacillus sp. | reverse complement strand
AGCCATGTGTATTTACACATTCTATACTCACAAGGAGGTGATACACATGGCACAAAATAGATCAAACAACTCTAACCAATTATTAGTTGCTGGAGCTCAACAAGCTATCGATCAAATGAAATTAGAAATCGCTTCTGAATTTGGTGTTAACTTAGGAGCTGAAACAACTTCACGTGCTAACGGGTCTGTTGGTGGTGAAATCACAAAACGTTTAGTTTCTTTTGCTCAACAACAAATGAGTGGTTCTTTCCAACAACAATAATTAAATAAAGAATGGCTACTAAGGGTGGGGGTAACCCCGCTCTTTTTCGTTCAAATCGTTTTGGACAAGGAGGAAACGAAATAATATGACGAGAGGTGATCGGGAAAATATCGCTGAAAACGGTGAAAGAGAACAACAACAAAGATTAGAAAAAAGCAGGAAACAACAAAGAAAAAGAAGAAATGAACCAAAAAATGCGAAACAAGCAAATGAACAAAGTTAAATAAAGGAATATCTTGTATACAGGCCTTACAAGGTCTGTTTTGTTTTATATGACCATAAGCTAGTATTAAGTTAGAGTAATTGATAGAGTGCAACATTTGTAAGATTTCAAAAGTACGAATCATTAGGTATAATATGTAATGTAAGATTCATGAAGGAGGGGGAAACATGGTAAGAGAAGAGCTTCTTGCACCACCAATTTATAATTTAGTCGAAGAGATAGAGAAATTTTCAGAGGATGCTACAAAGGTGGCGCTTAAATGGGAAAACGAACTAGGTGAGAAAAGTGATATTACCTATCGTTCACTAATGAAAAGAGTAAATCAGATTGGAAACGCTTTCAGAAGTGAGGGGCTGAAGCAAGGAGATACAGTCCTTGTGGTGATTCCGCGAGTAATTGATGCATATGCAGTTTATTTAGGTGCATTAAAGGCGGGGCTGGTTGTCATTCCTAGCTCTGAAATGTTACGTACAAAAGATTTGCAATATCGCATAACTCATGGCGATGTAAAGGCTGTAGTAAGTTATGGATTATACACGAATGAATTTAAAGACATAAAAGAATATGATTCAATTAAAAAATTTGTTATCCATGGGTCTGAACACGATTGGATTTCTTTAGAAGAATTGTTAAGTGCACAAGATACCAATATGGAAATTGCAAAAACAGAATCAACCAGTATGGCATTTATCTCTTATACTTCTGGAACAACAGGAAATCCCAAGGGAGTTGTTCATACACATGGCTGGGCATTTGCACATTTGCGTACGGCTGCTAAAAATTGGTTGAGCATTAACGAAGAAGATGTTGTTTGGGCAACAGCAGGACCGGGTTGGCAAAAGTGGGTTTGGAGTCCATTTCTATCCGTTTTAGGGAGTGGAGCAACTGGCTTAATTTATCACGGGAAGTTTAATCCTGAAAAATATTTACAGCTTCTTGATAAGTATCATGTTAATGTTTTATGTTGTACTCCGACTGAATATCGATTAATGGCAAAAGTTGAAAATCTTGAAAATTATTCACTTTCAACCTTACATAGTGCGGTTTCGGCGGGTGAGCCCCTAAATCGCGAGGTAATCGAAACATTTGAGAAATATTTTAATGTACAGGTTAGAGATGGCTATGGCCAAACGGAAAATACATTATTGGTTGGCGTTATGAAAGGTATGGAGATTAAACCGGGTTCTATGGGGAAACCAACACCAGGGAATGACGTCAAAATCATTGATGATGAAAGTAATATTTGTAAAGTTGGAGAGGTTGGAGACATCGCTGTTCATCGTGATACCCCTGCTTTATTCAAGGAATATTATAAAGATTTTGAACGTACAGCTATGCAATTTAGAGGGGATTATTATATAACAGGTGATCGTGCAAAAATGGATGATGATGGATACTTCTGGTTTGAAGGGAGAAGTGATGATATTATCATCAGTTCAGGCTATACGATTGGGCCTTTTGAAGTAGAAGATGCACTCGTAAAACACCCTTATGTAAAGGAATGTGCAGTTGTTGCTAGTCCTGATAAAGTGCGTGGAAATATAGTGAAAGCATATGTTGTATTGAGAAATCCGTCATTAGCGGATAATCCTGATATTATCAAAACAATGCAGGATCATGTAAAGGCCCTAACCGCTCCTTATAAATATCCACGTGAAATAGAATTTGTCGAAGATTTACCGAAAACAACTTCAGGAAAAATTCGCCGAGTTGTACTAAGACAACGGGAATTACAATTAAAACAGGGATAATGATACAATAGAACCGAGACTTTGCTCTCGGTTTTTTTTGTTTAGTCCTACATATGCTACTCTTATTAGGTTGAACATGGAGGGATGGATAATGGGCACGTTATGGTACGGGGGTAAAATTTATACGTTAGAAAGCGAAGATGATAGGGTAAATGCCGTGTTTACTAAGAATGGTCAAATCATAGCCACCGGAAGTACTGAAGCTCTTAGAGAGCAATTTGATGAAGAAATAACAGAAGAACATAATCTGCAAAATTATACGATGATACCAGGGCTAGTTGACAGTCATTTACATTTAATAGGTCATGGGGAAAAGCTGTTGAGATTAGATTTCTCAAATATGAGGAATTCTGCTGACATGATTGAAAGTATAAAGCTAAGGGCCAATGAGGTACCTGAAGGGAGCTGGATCATAGGTGAGGGGTGGAATGAAAATCAATTAGAGGATAAAAAGATTCTCCATAGAACTGAATTGGACAAAGCAGCACCAAATCATCCAGTGCTACTAAAACGTATATGCAGACATGCGATGGTTGTTAATTCTAAAGCCTTACAACTTGCGAATATTTCCAAGGAAACAATTGATCCCGCAGGAGGCGTGATTGTTAGAGATGAAGATCATCATCCTACAGGTTATTTACTAGATAAAGCACAGGATCTTATATTAAATATTGCTCCGTTTCCAACTTTGGAAGAAATACAATATGCACTAGAGACCTCAATAAAAGATTGCTATAAAAAAGGGCTGGTTGGTGGACATACTGAGGATCTATCTTATTACGGAAACTTAGAAAATACACTGAATGCATTTTATCATGTTCTAGCAAAGGGGTTGAAATTCCGAAGTCATTTACTAGTTCATCATCAAGTGATTAATGAATTCCACCAGAGCAAAAGAGAGAATAATGAGTTTATTGAATTTGGAGCAATGAAAATTTTTGCAGATGGTGCTTTAGGAGGCAGAACTGCTTTATTAAGCTTTCCGTATAAAGATGATCCAACCACCTCCGGAGTTGCCATACATTCAAATAAAGAATTAGAGGAATTAATTAAAAAAGCAAGAGGATATGAAATGGAAGTTGCCGTCCATGCCATTGGTGATTTAGCTTTTGAATGGGTTCTTAGCTTAATTGAAAAACATCCACCTAAAAAAGGTCAACATGATCGCATTATTCATGCTCAAATTTTAAGGAATGAGTTAATTGAAAAAGCAAAGTCTTTACCAATCATCCTTGATATTCAACCTCGTTTTGTTGCGAGTGATTTCCCTTGGGTAATCGATCGGGTCGGGGAGGAACATTTAAATACATGTTATGCATGGAAAACTCTAGTAGAAGCAGGGATTCCTTGTGCAGGAGGATCTGATGCTCCAATAGAGCCTGTTGATCCAATCCTCGGAATCTATGCAGCAATGACAAGGACAAGTGAATATGAAAGTTCTGGAAAATCCTATTTGTCCGAACAAAAGCTTTCAGTTTTTGAAGCGGTAGAATTATATACAAAAGGTAGTGCTTATGCAATTCATAAACAAAATAAGCGAGGGATGATAAAGCCGGGCTTCGTGGCTGATTTTACGGTTTTTGATCAAGATATTTTTACGCTAGATCCTGAACAATTAGTAGAAACAAATGTAGTCATGACCATTGTAGATAATGAAATAATGTATAATAAATAAACTAAACAGGAGGACAGTGTTGCCTGTCCCCTGATAGTTACCCTTATAAAAACGTTCTTTTTACTTTTTCCCAGAAAGAGTTATCTTTCAACTTAACTGTTTTAATAGGGAGTTCACTTAATCCATACTCAAGTTGTTGAACATGGCGAATACTAAGTGCTTCATTATCTATACCTATTATAGGGTAATCGTTTCCATCCTGAACCACTTTAAGAGTTAATTTTCGTTTATCACTTAAAATAAATGAAGAGCCTAAGGTACGGTATAAATTATTGTTTAAAGATGCCAGTTCACTAACCTGTAAGCATGGTAGCATAGGGTCTACGACCGCTCCGTTTACTGATTTGTTGTATGCTGTACTACCAGTTGGAGTAGCGATTAACATTCCGTCACCTCTAAATGTTTCAAAGTGAAGATCATCAATAAAAACATCAATGACAAATGTTTTTATAATACTTGAGCGAATTGAACACTCATTTAGACATT
>DASQMK010000609.1:0-8728 GCA_035645575.1 Metabacillus sp. | reverse complement strand
CCAGTAAACAAAACATTTGTCTACTGGTTCGCTTTATACTATCAGAGTTAAGAAAAACTAAGGCTTTCGCCATTAGAACTCGGCGAAAAGCCTTAGTTTTTCTAAAGATTTATCTCACTTCTTAACGGGCAGTAACATCCCCACCTCAAGCTTCTTTAGTTTACAAAGAGAGTAGGTAGGGGATGAAGGAAACTCCCACTGACGGAAGTTTCACTTTATCACTTTCCAATTGTGGTTGACTTCTGCTTTTACGGTACCGTATTTGGTAAAGTAATTTGCTAGTATTTCTGTCATATCAAGTTGTATTTCTTTGATTACTTTTTTCCCTTTAAACATGTGATAGTTACCCCCACCTGTAGCACGATAGTTGTTCATTACCACGTGATAGGATTGGTCCATATGTAATGGTGCATTATCCTTCATGAGCTCGACAACCCTGTTTCCGATTGGTTTTGATACATCAATTGTATAGGAAATGCCCTCCCACATGTCATAATTATAGTGCTGAGGCTTTGGTTTTATAAATTGCGGGTTAACATCAATTTGCCCATGGTCATTTAATATAAAGTAGGTAGCTGTTTTCTCTAATGCTTCTTTTATATCTTGGCCAGATAGTTCAATGACCGCTAATGTGTTGGGGTAAATATAATTTGAAACAATTTCCCTCATAGTGACAGTTGATGAAAACCCCAGTGCTTGATTATGAAACAAAGCTGTATTGGAAATGTCTACATTTGCGATGTCCATTTGAACACGGTTTACAAATTCAACAAAGGGATGCTCTTGCACACGTACTTGGAAAGGATCTTGTATCAGCATATTTCCCTGAATTTGCCCAATAGATTGGTCTAGCCAATATTGAGTTGCTTCTTCATAAGGTTTGTTCATTTGAATGACTTGATCGTCAGGATCATAAGATTCAATTGAAATAAGTGAAGGCTTTTTAGACAAGCATGTCCATCCATCAGTTGATGTAAAGGTATATTGTAAATCAATACGGCCAATAAATTGCCCGCTACTGCCAGGTTGAACAATTGTGACACCATTTACCTGATCAGATAAGAGGCGGTGTTGATGACCGGTTAGTAATATATCGATTCCTTCTATTTCCATACAAAGTTTATATGCCTGATTCTCCCCGGTTAAGGCTTCGGTTGGTTCTCCTGTTTTTATATCTTTCTCAAACCCTCCGTGGTATGAAACGATGAAAAGATTAGGGCTCTCGTTTTCTTTAATATAAGAAATCCATTTTTTTGTGCTCTCGATACTTTCTTCAAATTCCAGACCTTTGATATGCTCGGGTTTTTCCCAATTTGGAATATAGTGTGTGGTTAGTCCTAAGATGGCAACTTTGAAGCCATATTTTAGCGTTTTTATATGATAAGGTGGTCCGAAATAGGGTTCTTTCGTTTCTGTGTGAAGGATATTCGCAGAAAGAAACGGAAAATTCGCTTCTGATATCGCTCTTTTTAAAATGGGTAGTCCATAGTTAAATTCGTGGTTACCAATAATAGCGGCATCATAGTTTAGCATATTGAATGTTTGAATCATTGGATTGGGAAGATGCTGCATTTGACGTACATAATGATAGGTTAACGGAGTCCCTTGAATGCTATCTCCATTATCGATAAGAATTGTATTTTCTTCGTTTTCTTGTATTTGTTTTATATATGTTGCAATTTTGGCTAGACCAGAAGGTTCATATTCATTTGTGCCATATGAAATAGGGAAGATGTGACCATGCAAGTCACTAGTTTCTAAAATTGTCATAGATATAGTTTTTTGTTTTTCCATGAAATTTCCCCCTTGAAAGAAGTAAGGCGTAAAAAAGCTGACTTAATAGGGATACTATACCATTAAGTCAGCAAATGCTAATGATTTTATGAGAAATTAAAGATAGGAGCTACTGAAAGGAAGAAAAATCTTTAACAATTTTAGATGAAATTTTCTCTTGTTAGACATTTTAGAGTAAATTTACGCCAGTATGAACAAAAAGAACAAATGTTTACATTTAATTAACGATCAGTTAATAAATTTTCGATATGGTTACTTTGTATGCTTACTAAAAATGTCTAAAGGAGGAGAATCATGAAGCAAGCAATCTTAAAAAAGCTATTTACAATGGCTCTTATTTTTTCAATTGTTATTCCATCACTATTAACTAGCTTTGCTCCACTTGCAAATGCAGCAAGTAGTGTATTGTCGGTTAGTAATGCCCTGGCAGAGCCGCATGGAACGGTCGTAACGATGGAGGGGTATATTGTTTCAGGTTTTAATGGACAATATGCGGTTAAAGTAACAGATCATCTAGATGATTCAAATGGAATTATTGTGAAGTTAGAAACGAATCAACGTGCTGAATTTAGTCCGGTTAATAATCCTGATGTACTTAACAAGAAGATTACTGTAACAGGTAAAAGAGATGTCTATTCTGGAATGGAATCAATCGAATATGTAAGTTCTATAGCATTCTCTGAGCCAACTACAGGTGACGATGGTGCGGAACCGCAGCCTGAGTTTGGAACAATTGCTGAGGCCCGTTCAAAGGTTGGGCAAACTGTTACTGTAGAAGGAATTGTAACAGCTGATAACGCAGCAATCGGTGGAGGAAGATTATCTACATATATTCAAGATGAAACAGCAGGTATCAATGTCTTTGCTTTTGATGGTTCAAGTTTTCCAGAACTAAAAGAAGGACAGTTAGTAAAAATTACAGGTGAAATTGAGGTATATCGAGGTCTTACTGAAATCGTACCAACAGCTGAAGGAATTGAAGTTGTTTCTGAAGGAAATGAGCTGCCAATACCAAAGCAAACTAGTTTAGCAGATTTAAATAATGCTGATAAAGCTGAGGCTTTAGAAGGACAGCTAGTACAACTAGAAGGCTATGTCCAAAGCGTTCCAAGCAGCCCTGCAGGCGGCGGTTTTAATGTTAGTATCATTGATCAAGAGTTTAATAGTACAACATTACGTGTTATGGAAAATACAAATGCAATTATTGCTATAGAAGAAGGAAAATGGTATAGCTTTACAGCAATTGCTAGTCAATATGATTCCTATCAATTGTTACCACGTAAAGCATCAGATATTGTCCAGTTAGCAGAACAACCAGAGGCACCGACATCAGCTGGTGAATATACATCAACTGTTGCAAGTGTTGTAGATGGTGATACGATCCATTTATCAACACCAGTACTTGGTACGACAAAAGTTCGTTATGTCAATATTGACACACCTGAGACGTATCATACCGTAAACAATGCAGAGGACGAAAGTCAAAAATACCATGGTGAACAAGCAAAGCAGTATTTAAGTGAGCTTTTACAACCGGGTGATGAAGTGATTGTAAAACTTGGGGAAGAGGCAACAGATGAATATGGGCGCCTGTTAGCGCAAATTATTCATAAAGAATCAGGTGTAAATACAAATGTAAAAATGGTTGAAGAGGGCTATGCTTCTACCTATTTTATTTGGCCTGTTGGTGACCTAGTAGAATATGAACAATACCAAGCAGCCGTGAAAGATGCCATCCAACAACAAAAAGGAATTTGGAATCCAGAAAATCCGCTTGCTGAGCTTCCTTTTGAATTTCGTGCAAGAGAACAAGGTAAAGGATTATTACGATATGTTGGAAACTATGAAACAAAAACATATGTATCACCAGAAAATTTTAACGAAGTCCCAGTTGAAGCTCGTATTTTCTTTAGCAGTGCAGAAGAAGCTGAAGAAAATGGATATAGCTCTGTAGAAAATCCATCTAATCATTTATTACTGCAATTATTAAGTATTAATGATTTGCATGGGAAAATCGACCAAACATATGAATTGAATGAAGGTACATTAGGCCGTATAGATTATGTATCAGCATATTTAAAAGAACGGGAACAAGAAAATCCTAATACCCTCATGGTTCATGCAGGTGACATTATTGGAGGAAGTTCACCAGTTTCAGCATTATTTCAAGATGAACCAACTGTTGAAATCATGGAAGCTATCGGCTTTGATGTTGGAGTTGTTGGAAACCATGAGTTTGATGAAGGTGTTACAGAGTTAAAGCGTGTCTTAGAAGGTGGAGAACATCCAAATGGTACAGAGAACTATGATGGCCAAAACTTCCCGCTTCTATGTGCAAACTGTGAGTATAAAGATACGGGTGAGCCTGTACTAGATTCCTATTTTATTAAAGAAGTAGAAGGAGTAAAGGTTGGATTTGTTGGAGCTATTACACCAACAACAGCGGGAAAGGTTATTCCTGAAGGGATTAAAAACATCCGTTTTACAGACTACACTGCTGGTGTCAATAAAGCAGTAGCGGAGTTGAAAGAACAAGGTGTTAAATCAATCGTTGTGCTAGGTCACTTAACAGCAACACAAAATGGTGATTCTATTACTGGTGAAGCAGCAACTCTAGCAAATGGTGTTGATGATGAGGTTGATATAATCCTAGCAGGAGATAATCACCAAATTGTGAATGGTTATGTTGATGAAAAACTGATTGTTCAAGCATGGGAGTATGGAAAGGCTTTTGCGGATATTGATGTAGAAATCGACCGTACGACAGGAGATATTGTAAAAGAAACGGCTGAGGTTGTTTATGTTGATCAGAACAAAATTGATCCAGATCCAGTTGTCGCAGAGATTCTAGCAAAGTATGAAAATAAAGTAGCAGATCTTTTAAATGAAGTTGTTGGAGAGGCAGCTACAGAAATGAAGGGTGGCTATGCAACCTTTGGCGCAATTGGAGATAATGCGCTTGGTAATTTAATTGCAGATGGCATGCTTTATGCGATGGACTCAGACTTTGCCTTAATGAATGGCGGCGGAATTCGCGATTCTTTGAACGAAGGTCCGATCACATGGAATGAATTATTTAATATTCAACCATTCGGAAATACGTTAGTAAAAGTTGAAGTAACTGGTGCAGAGCTTAAGGATATCTTGAATACTCAATTTAGCTCATATGGTCCTGACGTAAGTATTGGTGGATTTAAGTATACATGGGATCGATCATTAGGTGATTATGGACAAGTAGTCGATCTATTTCACTTAGATGGTACGAAAATTGATCCAAATGAAACATTCACTGTAACAGTAAATAACTATATGTATCCTCATAGCAGTGATAAATATCGTTTATTTGAATTAGGGGAAAACCCAGTTCAGGGCCCAGAAGACTTACAAGCTACAATTGATTTTATTAGAAGCTTTGACGGACCTTTTTCCTATGAAGCGGAAGGTCGGATTAGTGAGGTAACAGGAAGTAATAATCCAGACGAAGGAACCGACCCGGACGAAGGCACTGATCCAAATGATAATAACAATTCCAAAAAAGCAGTGAAAAAAGGGAATGCATATACAATTTCAGATGATGTACTAAAAGAGGTTGAAGCTGGCGGAACACTTATCGTGGAGGTTTCAGATAAAGGTGCTGTAAAAATAGAGCTAACTGAAGACCAAGTGAAGATGATGAAAGAATACAACATCGAACTAAAGATAAAAAAGAATGATGTTGAACTTGTCATTCCATCAGTAAATTTACCGGATAACCAAAAGGTTAGAATCCTGGTTAAACCTTTGAAGCAGAAGGGGAAATTGGGGTATACGATTTTATAGTATTAGCTGAAGGATTAAGAAAAAAGGGAACTGTCCTTAATGGTTTTATAAAACAGATGGGCAGTTCCTTTGTTCAGGAAATTATGGAACAACAGAGAAACGGGACAATCACACAAGAAGAAGCACAAGCACAATTAGCAGAGCTAGGTGTGGAAATGCCTCAAAGAGGAACCCTGCCCCAGCAATAATAAGAGTAGAGTAGAGTAGAGTAGAGGCTATTATACCTCTACTCTATTTATCTTTCGATTAATCTTCATACGGATCAATCGTCTGAATCGTACCATCCTCGTTATAATGAAGCTCGGTATATTTTACACTGCGTTTATGGTTCACTCCATCTGATAAAGAGCAATCATGATAGAACAAATACCACTTATCCTCGAACTGAACGATTGAATGATGGGTTGTCCAACCAATGACAGGAGTGAGGATTTTCCCTTTATAGACAAATGGACCTTGTGGACTTTTGCTCATGGCATACACAATATAATGAGTTGTTCCTGTAGAGTAGATAGTAATAGTCATTATATTTATGGACCCATACCCCTTCAAAAAATCTTCTATCTTCATCACCAGCAAGAATTGGATTCCCATTTTCATCAACAATTGAGATTTCTTGTGGTTTCTCTTTAAATGAAAGCATATCATCTGATAACTCAGCTACAATTGGACCTAGTGCAGGCTGATCTGCAGCAGGTTCTTTTCCATTAGGATCAAATGTCCCTGTTTGCCATTTTTCCAGCTGGCCTCCCCAAAGACCGCTATTAGGCTTTGTTTTTATTCCCATTATGATCATTACCCCTTATTCGGGAAAAAAGTAAGCGCTTAAATTCTATTACACCAGTGTCTTTCCAGCAGGTTTAGAGATAAATCTAGTATTTTATTAACTTTTCATTCAAAAAAAGGGGACAGTGTCCCCTAAATCCATCATAAAGCTTCCTTGATCACTTTTTTATCGTATGTGATAGAAAGAATAGCAAAGATTGAATATAATGCTGTGTATAGACCCATAACAATTAACATTGGTGTCCAAACTTCAGTTCCGAATAAGAACCAGCCAGATTGAACCGCAAAGTAGCTGTGCAAAAGTCCAATTGATAACGGAATACCGAAGTTATAGATTTGTTTTACTTGAATTCCTTTAAGTAAATCAGTTTGAGTAAAGCCAAGCTTTCTTAAAATTGTATAGTTCGGTTTTTCTTCTTCACTTTCATCCATCTGTTTAAAGTAAAGGATACATCCAGATGTAATGAGGAAGGTCAGTCCTAAGAAACCGACAATGAACATGACAAGGCCCATTGAATTTTTCTGACTGTTGCCCATTACAAGCTGTGAATCATGGAATGAACTTTCATGGAACCCTAATTCTTTGTAAAGATCATTTGCCTCTTGAATATCCTCTTCATTTGTTAAACTAATACCGATATATAAGCTTGACTCTTTCTGAATGTCTGGAACAAGATCCTTTTCTAGACGTTGAAACGTAGACTCATCAACTATGGCAATCGGAATTCCACCACTTGTGAAGTATCTAGAAATAGGATAATGCTTCTCTAAGCCTAAGTATTGTTGTGCGATTGTCTCTTTGTTTCCAACAAACGCTACTTCACCTGAGTCCTTAAAACCCATAAATTTTTGAAGGAGGTCATTATAGCCCGTAAAAATCATTTCATCAGATGATACATCAATACTATCAATATCCTCATCACTAACAACAGGTACTTGCATTGAACCTGGATCTGTATTTACACCTTCAAGCTTTGTCGTCATGACATTTTCAACATTAACATTCGCTTGAAGAACGGGAATAGTTGTTTCCTCATAAGCTAAATTCTTTGCAACTAATTTTTGCTTAAACAGCTCTGCGTCTTCTTCAATCGTAAAGGAAAAATCATTAGGAACATAATTGCTGGCTTGCTTCTCTGCTGAATAATACGAGATATAGCTTAACGATAACAGTCCGATGGCAAGTGCTGAAACTGTCGTAATGATTGTTAATAATAACGCATTTGATTTCATGCGAAACATGATAGAGGAGAGAGATAATACCTCATGAATATTTAGGTAGCCTCCCTTGTTCTTTCTTATAATATTGGCAATAAATCGAACAGAGCCTTTATAAAATAAATACGTTCCTAAAATAACAGAACCAAGGATAAACACCATAGCTAAAAATAATTCATTCATAGTTGTAAAATCCCCGCCAAATAACTTCGAGGAAACGTAGTAGCCTGTAATAATGAGTGCTAATCCAAGAATACCAATAAGGACCTCTAAAATTGAGATCTTCTTCACTTTCGCTTCCGATGAAGAGGTCACTTTAAATAATGATAAGATGCTTTGCTTCTTGATAAATAGGAAGTTCATTCCCATTATAAAGAGGTAAATGACAGTAAAAACAATCACTGTTTGAATAAAGGCCTTTGTTGAAAAGTGAAGGCTTGCGACAGCTTCTACAGCAGTGATTTTAAATAATATCATTGTAATCAATTTGGAAAAAGAAAATCCAACAAAAATGCCAACGACTAATGAGCTAAAATACAAAATAATATTTTCGATACTTAAAATTCGAAAAACCTCTTGCTTTGTCATCCCAATTAACTGAAATAATCCAATTTCTTTGCTGCGCCTTTTAATAAAGATGGTATTAGCATAAAATAGAAACACACCCACAATCGCAACAAGTAAAATAGAAGCTGCTCTAATGGCGGCAGCACCTTTAATAGATCCTTTTGCTTCATCCATGGCTGGATCATACTGTAACGTAACAAAAGCAAAATAAAGAGCAACAGTAAAGATCAACGCAAAGGCATAGAGATAATAGTTTTTTACGTTTTTCTTTAAATTCCGTACAATTAGCTGATTAGTGTTCATAGTGCACACCGCCTAGAACACCTTGGGTTTTAATAATGTCTTTAAAAAACTCTTGTCTTTCCTGAGCTCCTTTATGCAATTGTGTGTAAATTTGGCCGTCTTTAATAAAAATGACTCGATTGCAAAAGCTTGCTGCAGTAGGATCATGCGTAACCATAATAATTGTTGCTTTAAGCTTATGATTTAATTCACTAAGTTTTTGTAATACATCGGAGGCTGACTTAGAATCTAGTGCACCTTT
>DASQMK010000608.1:0-6354 GCA_035645575.1 Metabacillus sp. | reverse complement strand
GATGATCATCAGATGCCCACAATTCAGCACAACCGTTAATTTCAGACATCATCCGCGAATATAGATTTGATTTTATCCATTGATCGACCTTAATAGCTTTGTAAGATCTTAAAACAGACGAATTATTAACCAAGGTTTGATCCATGAATTCATATGCTTTTTGGATAAAAGCATGTTCAGAAATTATTTCGGTTATAAACCCTAGTTCTTTTGCTTTTTCAGCTGATATTGTTTTAGCTGAAAATAAGAGAGACATCGCATTGTCATAGGTTAGTTTTTCATGCAATAATGTTGCGCCACCCCATCCAGTTGTAATGGATAATTTCCCTTGGATAAAACCGACTTTAATCCCTTGTTTGGCTATCCTAAAATCACATGCTGTCGCAATCTCACAGCCACCGCCTAAAGCTAATCCATTTAAAAACGCAAACGTTGGAAGTGGAAATATCATAAGCTGATATAAAACTTCTCCTATTTTTGATAACATTACGTACGCTTCGTCCCTTGTTTTTATGCTCTTAAAAACCTCGATATCCCCACCAGAGCAAAACGCTTTTTCTCCTTCTCCAACTAAAATAATGGCCCTTAATTCTTTACTTGATTGCAAACTATGTAGAATTCCAGTCAATTCTTCCATTATTTCAAAATCAATAGCATTTAACTTTGAAGGTCTACTAAGCTTAAGTTCAATGACACCTTGAGTAGGTTCAGTTATTTTCACTTTATTCAAAACGATACTCCTTTCTAATTTTTGTAAAAACTTTTTTCGATAAAAAAAGCGCAAGAATCAAAGATTCTTACGCTTTTTAAGCTGTTAGAAATGTATTATTTGCTAACAACATCTTTTCCTTTGTATGTTCCACATGCTTTACATACACGGTGAGCTAGTTTGCTTTCACCGCAGTTTGGGCATTCTACCATACCAGGTACTTGTAGTTTAAAGTGTGTACGACGTAGTCGTTTTTTCGTTTTAGAAGTTCTTCTAAAAGGTACAGCCATTATTCCCACCTCCTTAAAGAGCATTGCGCATAAAGAAACCGATAAGCACCGGTTCAATCGCTGTTGTTAAGCTATAGAAAAAAAATTAGCTTTCTTCATTTTCGAAGAACTTAGCTAGCCCAGCCAACCGAGGATCGACCTTATTGTTCTGATCTTCTTCTGAGATCACTTCCCAGTCTTTTCCTGCTTGCGGAGCAGCACCTTCTTCATTTGTTACATCATCACAGAACACCTGCATAGGAATTTCAACAACTATGATCTCTTTAATAATAGGGATTAGATCAATTACATCACCCTCTGGAAGATAAAACTCCTCTTCCGTTTCATAGTCTGCTGGTTTTAATAAGAAAGTTTCCGTTGTATCAATTGAAAATGGATACGGAACATCCACTAAAGTTCGAGAACAAGGTAAAACCATTGAACCTGAAATTGATAAGTGGAATGTAACCTTGGTCGAGCTAATATCAGCCCTACCTTTAACATTCACAGGCGAAATGTCTCGAATATCCGGATGGGTTCTGACTAAATCGCTTAGATCAATTTCCTCATCAATCTTTAAACCCTTGCTTTGCAATTGATGTAGCTGACTAATTGTCCATTTCAATACATATCACCTCAAGGCAACAAAGGTAATTATAGCCTTCGCAATAATATTTGTCAATATTTTTTCTTTACAGTGTTAGTATACATGATAATCTAATTATTTCAAAATAAAATCGGGACTATTCACACGATGAATACTTAAAATACTTTGGATAATTTCCACAATTTCATCTAATAATTTTCATTCTTAGAAAAACTTTTGAACAATATGAGATATAATGTTAAGAAATTGGTTAACGTGATAGTAACTAATTTTTAGAATTAATTGTTAAATGTGGTGAGTAGATGAATGTATTAGGAATCATTGTAGAATATAATCCTTTTCACAACGGCCATTTATACCATTTAAATGAGTCTAAGAAAGAAACGAATGCAGATATTGTCATAGCAGTCATGAGTGGACATTTCTTACAACGTGGTGAACCAGCAATTGTATCAAAGTGGACGAGAACGGAGATGGCACTTGCATGTGGAGTTGACCTTGTAGTCGAATTGCCTTATGCATTCGCTACCCAAAAAGCTGAAACATTTGCAAACGGGGCAGTTTCTATACTAGATGCTCTTTTCTGTGATTCCCTTTGTTTTGGGAGTGAAACAGGAGACATAGAGCCTTTTTTAATAACAAACGAGCTTTTGTCACAATCGAATCACAAATACGAAGAACTCATTCATGAGTATGTAAAAACAGGGGTCAGCTATCCTAAGGCACTGACTCTAGCATTTCAAAACCTTAGTTTTGGAGAACTTAAAGCTTCTCCATTAGATCTCACATTACCAAACAACATTTTAGGTTTTCATTATGTGAAAGCTATACACGATCAGCATTCTACGATAAAACCAGTGACAATAAATCGAACTTCTGCTGGGTACCATGATCTTAATTTCAATTCTTCAACAATTGCTAGTGCAACTAGCATTCGTAAAGCCATTTTTTCAGGTAATCGTGATATTGGTTCATATGTTCCTGATCACACACACCAACTTCTAATCGACTATGAACGAAGACATCATGCTCTCCATCAATGGGAATGCTATTTTCAATTATTAAAATATCGAATTTTGACAATGAGCCTGGATGAACTGAACGCAATTTACGAGGCAGAGGAAGGACTTGAGTATAGATTAAAGAAACAAATCCAAAAAGCAACAAGTTTTCATGATTTTATGGAAAGAATTAAAACAAAGAGATATACATGGACAAGACTGCAAAGATTATGTACGCATATTTTAACAAACACTACAAAAATTCAAATGAATAGTAATATCACTCAAATAGCTCCTTATATTCGGCTGTTAGGGATGTCATCTAAAGGCCAAGAGTATCTAAGAGAACATAAAAAAAAGGTGAATTTGCCAATTATCTCTAAGCTTTCAACCTTTCATCATCCGATATTAGATCTTGATATAAAAGCTGCGAATACATATTATATGATTACACCAGAACCCTTTAGGTCTAGTCTGCTCCAAAAAGAATTTGCAACTCCGCCTATTCGGATTGATTAGCATAGAAAAGCGCAAAACCTTGATTAGCCTAGTGCAAAGAAAATGATTTGGAATTGAAGGTGTTCTTTGCGTTCAATTCCAAATCTGCTAAACCATAGAGGCCGTTACAAACGCGACGTCATGTGCGATCTAAGCCTAGGCGCTGGTAATCTTAATGTGCAACGTCCTGTTGCAACGATTGCACTTGCACATCCTTTGCTTCGGAGCTAGACAGAAAAACTAATTACAAGATTTTGTACTTATCTATAAACAAAGGCTTTCGCTAAATCTTTTTTGCGAAAGCCTTTATTTTCGTATTTAAAAACGTAATACAAATTTATGTCTTTTTTGTCTCTAGGTTCTGTAAGTATTCAACAGCTTCATCAAACGAATCAATCGGGATAATCTTCATCTCCGTACCTATCTTTTTCCCTGTTTCAACAGCCTCTTTGTAATTAGATATTGGATTCCCATTTCCATTTGGTGCAAGAAAAATATCAATTCCCTCTTTGTCCGCCGCAACAATTTTCTGTGAAATACCACCAATCGGTCCTACTTCCCCTTCAGCATTTATCGTACCAGTTCCAGCAATCTGATATCCTCTTGTTAAATCCCCTTCTGTTAATTGGTTGTATATTTCAAGTGACATCATAAGCCCAGCTGATGGGCCGCCTATTTCCTCTGTTTGAAGCTCAATTTCAGGCTCTACATCCATTTGTCGATCAGTCACTAATGAAATGCCAAGCCCTACTTTTTCCGGCTGATCTGGAAATGGTGCTAATGTTATTTGAGCCTCATCTTGTTTCCCTTCTCTATCAAACATTATGTTGACTTGATCTCCTTCTTTTTTTGTTCCTACATATTCAATAAATTCTTCAGCAGTTTGTAACTCTATAGAATCTACTTTATAAATCCGATCCCCCACCTCTAACACCGATGCGGCAGGCATATCTTTTATAACACCATCTACATAGATACCATGAAACGTATATTCTACTTTCTTATTTGCCTTTTGATAAGCAACA
Organism: Metabacillus sp.; assembly: GCA_035645575.1. Lineage (GTDB taxonomy): Bacteria > Bacillota > Bacilli > Bacillales > Bacillaceae > Metabacillus. The sequence goes on along the minus strand of DASQMK010000608.1, from coordinate 2,245 downwards.
GAGATAGCTGATTCTTGAGAAATTTCCATCATATGTAATTGTCTGTTCATGTATTCTTTATCAGACTCATCTTCTCTCTTTATTTCTTCTAAAGGGTGAATATAATAAAACTCGTTTAATTTTGCCCACATGTATGTTAAAGGGTTCGCTCGGCCAAATCGAACAGTCGTTAAGGAAAAGCTCCCTTCTTCATCTTCAAATCCATTTTCAACCTTGATAATAGACTCTAATTCTGAAGCCATACCAGGTTGCGTAATATAGAATGGAAGTTTTATAAATGACATAATTAGCAAAATAACTGCTAAAACCAATCCGGATCGAAAAATAGTTCTACTCTTCATCAGAGTGATTCTCCTTCCACTTCTCAATTAATTCTTTAATTTTAAGAATATGTTGCCTTGCTTCTAATTCTCCGATTTCAATAATTTCCTTAATATTTGTAAAAGCTCTTGAGCTATATTGCTCGACATGAGGTCTGATCATAACATCAGAAGCAATCTCTCTATGGTGTACCAACTCATCCTGCATGATATCTAAACTTTGAAGAATCACATCGAAGATTGAAGTAATATCTTCATTTTTCTTAACATGTGATACATCCACTGCAATCACAATATCAGCCCCCATATCTTTCACAACAGACACAGGTACACGGTCTACTACTCCGCCATCCACCAATAGTTTACCATCAATTTTTTCCGGAACAAAGATTCCAGGAATAGCAATACTTGCTCGTACCGCATCAGCAACAGGTCCACTATTAAATATAACCTTTTTTCCATCATATAAATCTGTTGCAACAACTGCAACAGGAATATCTAGCTCTTCAAAGTTTTTTTGATGAGTGAATAATCGAATGAGTTCTTTCACACGTTTCCCTGAGATAAACCCCATCTTTGGAACCGTATAGTCTAAATAATATTTTCGTTTAAAAGCCAAAGCAAATTGGTATAACCTTTCTAAACTTATTCCAGCAGCATAGAAACTTCCTACTAAGGCCCCCATACTACTTCCTGCAATGAGGTCAATAGGAATCCCGTTATCTTTTAAAACCTTTAAAACTCCTAAATGAGCAAGCCCTCTTGCACCACCCGAACCAAGCGCTAGTCCTATTTTAGGTTCTCGTTTCAAGGAGAATCCCTCCTTACCAATCATCAGGAATGTCTTTTATAATTATTACCTTTTATATAATTATATCTTTTTTGTTACGACTATAGTATTCAAGCATTTTCAAACTAATGAATAAACATGTGTGAGATTCTTATGGTCTAAATTCTATACCTATTTACGTATATTGAATTAATGAGGATGTACAAGTACTTGAACTCTGTTTTTTTAAGTTCTTGATGCTTAAAAGATAGTGCTTAAATTAGGAGGCGTCATATTTTGAGTTTTTCATCAAAACTAAAAACAATGTTCATAGCCATTTTTATTAGTGGTTTAACTATCGCGATTATTCTCAATCCTAAGGAATCACTTGATGCTTCTCTTAGAGGATTAACTATTTGGTGGGAAGTTGTATTTCCATCATTACTCCCCTTTTTTATTGTTTCAGAGCTTCTCATTGGATTTGGTGTAGTAAAATTCATCGGTGTTTTATTAGAACCATTAATGAGACCTATATTCCGTGTACCTGGGATTGGGGGATTTGTATGGGCTATGGGAATGGCTTCAGGTAATCCAGCTGGTGCAAAGCTTACCGCAAGAATGAGACAAGAAAAACAACTAACATCAATCCAAGCAGAGAGATTAGTTTCATTTACAAGTTCCTCAAATCCATTATTTATCTTTGGTGCTGTGGCTGTAGGCTTTTTTGATAAACCATCCCTTGGAATCCTCTTGGCTTCTGCACACTATTTAGGTAACCTCTGTGTTGGCCTTACAATGAGGTTTTATGGAAAATCTGATGAAACATTTGATTCAGAGAAAAAAAGAACTTTCCCTTCTCTTGCACAGGCATTTAAAGAGCTTCATTTGACAAGAATCAAGCAGACACGACCACTGGGAAAAATGCTTGGGGATGCTGTTATTTCTTCTATTCAAACTTTATTAATGATCGGCGGGTTTATTATTCTTTTTTCAGTATTTAATAAAATATTAGCCATCATTCATGTTACCCAACTGATCGGATTAATCTTTTCAAGCGCCTTGGCATTATTTCATATTGCTTCAGATCTAAGTGTTCCTTTAATTACAGGTATATTCGAAATTACGCTTGGGAATCAACTTGTGAGCGAGTCTGATG
>DASQMK010000607.1:0-3540 GCA_035645575.1 Metabacillus sp. | reverse complement strand
ATTTTATTTGAAAAGGGAGTTAGAAGTGATTTAGCGCTTAATGCCAATCCTGGCTTAGAGCTTAGCTCTTATTAAATTTGAAAATGAAACAGAACCGAAGCTGGTTCTGTTTTTCTTGCATTTTTCGACAATATCATATTTCTCCACATCAATTTAGTCAATGTTCTGCGAATATGGTTAATAAAAGGAGTTATCCACAGGATGTTCACGATTTTTTGTAGAATTGTGTAAAAGGAGTGAAAATACTGTCAAATCAGTAAAAAATCCTATGTGTATAACTAGGACAAATAAACCTAATTCTGTGGATAATGTGTATAAGTCTGTTGATATGTTGGAAATAAAGGATTTAAGGTGTGGATAAAAAAGTGGATTGTGCATAACAAAACTTCAACTTATCCGAGAGTTCTATGAAGTTTGTCGAAATATATTCCACTGAATAAGAAAAACAGCGAAAACAAGTTCGCTGTTTTAGTGAAGCTGTTCCCATTCAGTCATTAGTTGCTCTAATTCTGAATTCAGTTGTTCATTCTCTGTGTTAATTTTCTGCACTTGCTCATGATCTTGATAAACGGTTGGCTCGCAAAGTAGAGCTTCATTCTCTTCAATTTTTTCTTCGAGCTCACTAATGCTTCGTTCAATTTCTTCAATTCTTCGTTGTTTTTGTCTTTCAAGCTTTTTGAGTTCTTTTTCCTGCTGATAGTTTAGTTTTCCTTCTGATGCAGATTGACTGCTATTTTGCGAAACGTTCTTTTTCTCTTCTTCCTCTAGTCGCTCAAACTCTAATTTTTCTTCCTTCTTTGTTATAAAATAATCATAGTCACCTAAGTATTCAGTTATGTTATGACTTGATAACTCAAATACTTTTGTGGCAATACGATTAATAAAATAACGGTCGTGAGAAACGAATAGTATTGTACCTGGAAAATCAATTAAAGCATTCTCCAAAATTTCCTTACTATCTAAATCAAGATGGTTCGTTGGTTCATCAAGAATGAGGAAATTAGCTTTTTGCAACATCAGTTTAGAAAGTGCTAACCTTGCTTTTTCTCCACCACTTAGAGTTGAAACAGGCTTTAGTACATCATCACCTGAAAATAGGAAATTTCCAAGTACAGTGCGAATTTCCTTTTCTGTTTTCTGCGGGTATTCATCCCAAAGCTCGTCTAAAACTCGCTTATTTGAGGTTAAATCAGCTTGCTGCTGATCATAATAACCAATTTGTACATGTGAACCTAATGAAAAGGTACCAGTTAGCGCATCAAGCTTTTGAACAATGGACTTTAATAAAGTTGATTTCCCAATTCCATTTGGACCAACAAGTGCTATTGAATCTCCTCGAGAAATGGAAAAGGAGATATTTGAAATGATAGGGTTTTGTTTATCATATGAAACAGAGATATCCGTTGCTTTTAACACATCATTTCCACTTTGTCTTTCAATATCAAATTGAAAGCTTGCAGACTTTTCATCTCCAAGGGGTTTACTCATTAATTCCATTTTTTCCAACTTTTTTCGTCTGCTTTGTGCAAGCTTTGTAGTAGAGGCTCTAGCTAAATTTTTCTGAATGAAGTCTTTAAGTTTAGCAACTTCCTCTTGTTGTCTTTCAAAGTTCTTTAATTCTTTTTCATAGTTTTCAGCTTTTTGGGTTAAATAATAACTATAATTTCCAATGTATTTAGTACTCGTATTCCTGCTAATTTCATAAACTTGGGTTACGATTTTATCCAGAAAATATCTATCATGTGAAACAATCAATATAGCCCCTGGATAATTTTGCAGATATTGTTCTAACCAGGTTAATGTTTCTATGTCAAGATGGTTTGTGGGCTCATCTAAAATTAAGAGATCTGGTTTTGTTAATAACAATTTACCTAGGGCCAGGCGTGTTTTTTGACCGCCACTTAAAGAGGATATTTTTGTTTCTGGATCAAAGTTGCTAAAACCTAATCCATGAAGAACTGAACGGATATCTGCTTCATACTGATAACCGCCTTCCTCTTTAAATTTTACTTGTAGTGTGTCGTATTCTTTTAAAAGTTGTTCAAACCTTTGAGCTTCACCACTGGGATCAATAGTCGACATATGTTGTTCAAGATTCCGCATTTCTTCTTCCATTGATTTAAGATGCTTAAAAACTAAATTCATCTCATCCCAAATGGATAATTGTGATTCCAGACCAGTATCCTGTGCTAAGTAACCGATTGATACATCCTTAGGTTTAATGATTTCACCGGAATCATAGGACATCGCACCAGAGATTATTTTTAAAAGTGTTGATTTACCAGCTCCATTGCGGCCAACGAGAGCAATTTTATCTCTAGTTTGTACTTCTAGCTTAATATTCGATAAAATAGGATCAGCACCAAAGTATTTACTAAGTTGATTTATTTGTAACAATATCATTGTTTTCACCTCTACTAATGCTATAAGTGTAGCTTAAGAGGGCCCTTATAGGCAACATTGACAGGTTTCTAAATGAAGGAATCTGAGGAAAAACTCTTTAAATGGATGATGAAGGATAAAAGGTAGTGTGGACACGATGGAAAAGTTCTTCATAGAGGTGATGAGGGATAATAAGCAACGAGATCCTTTGAGAAAGATCCTTCATAATAAATAGAAGGACAAAAGTAAAAATCATTCTCTAATTGTCACAATTACAAAACAGACAGAAGCTAAAAAATAGTGTATAGTCTAGGTATAAGGGGATTTGTATATGTCAGAGTTTACTCATTTCAATGAACAAGGCAGAGCAAAGATGGTTGATATTTCTGCCAAGGAAGAGACAGTTAGAACAGCTCAAGCTAAAACGAGCATAACTGTTACCGAAGAAGTTTATAAAAAAGTCACTCATCATGAGATTGGTAAAGGTGATGTTCTATCCGTTGCTCAGGTAGCTGGCATTATGGCGGCAAAACAAACATCAAATGTTATTCCGATGTGTCACCCAATTTCAATTAAAGGTGTAAATATTGAATTTGACTGGAAAGTTAATGATCCTGCCTATACTTTAGGTATTTCAGTAACCGTAAAAACGAAAGGAAGTACAGGTGTTGAAATGGAAGCGTTAACCGCTGCAAGCATTACAGCACTTACTGTTTATGACATGTGTAAAGCAGTTGATAAAGGTATGGTCATAGGGGAAACCTATTTAGTTGAAAAAACAGGTGGCAAAAGTGGTGATTTTTTAAGAAAAGAAAGATGACAATAAGCGTGAAAAAAGAGTAGCGGTTATTGTCAAAGTAATAAAATTTATATGTTTGTACTTTGTTTGGGTGTCTAGCTCCAGCGCCTAGACCCGAAGCACAGGACGTGCGAGTGCAGTTACTGTGACAGGACGTCGCGTTTTTAACTGCCTAGGGGTTCATAAGTCAATTTGGAATTGAAGGCAAAGAACGCCTTCTATTCCAAATCGCCTTATGCCTGTCGGGTCTGATCAAGGCGCTTGCGCTTTTCTTAACAGATAAGAAAGTATAAAATTTTGTACTTAGTGTAGGTGTCTAGCTCCAGCGCCTATCGCCTATCAAACTTCAGATCATCTCC
>DASQMK010000606.1:0-1830 GCA_035645575.1 Metabacillus sp. | reverse complement strand
CACTAGGGGAGCATATGAAGGAAACGTCGTTTGAGCAAATCTTATCTAATAAGAAAGTGTTATCTAGTGTTTCGCAGGCAATACATATTATGAGTCGTTATACATTTTGGGAAAGTCAATGCCTAGTTAAAGCAATTGCCGCGATGAAAATGTTAGAGAAACGGAATATTGAGAGTACCCTATATTTAGGGACAGCTAGAGATGAATCTGGTGAGTTGATTGCGCATGCATGGCTGCGAAGTGGACCTTATTATATTACTGGTTCTGAAGGGATGGAAAAGTTTACAGTTGTCGGGAAATTTGCCAAAAAAACTGGGGGGAATCACCATGCAAAATCAAGTTCATCTTAATCTAGCAAATGTGCCAAAAGAACTTAAAGTGATCCTTGAGATTATTAAGAAAAATACTGTTACTAGAGACCTTTTTAAGGACATTGATTGGGGCCATTTTATTCAGCAAGCAAAGCATCACCGTGTATATCCTGTACTATATTCGATTTTAAAGTATTTAGATAAAGGAATAATACCAACTAAAGTTATGAATCACCTTTCAGTTGAGTATAAAAGAAACACATTTAACATGCTTTATTTAAGTGCAGAGATGGAACGGGTAAGCAGGCTTTTTACGGAGGATAACATTCGCCTTTTATTTCTAAAGGGACCTGTTATAGCTCATGATCTTTATGGTGATATTTCACTTCGTACATCTAGCGATTTAGATTTTCTTATTCCTATTGACGATCTTGAAAAGGCAGAAGCTATTTTAGGAAATCAAGGATATGAAAAAGTTGATTATATTGAAACAGTTTTAAATGATTGGAAATGGAGACATCACCATGTTACATACTTTCATCCCGTAAAACGAATAAAATTAGAAATACATTGGAGACTAAATCCTGGACCTGGAGTTGAACCTAAATTTAATCATTTGTGGGATCGAAAAATGCAAAGTAAATTAACAAATTATCCAGTTTATTTACTTGGAAAAGAAGACCTTTTCTTATTCCTCGTTTCACATGGTGCAAGACATGGGTGGTCACGTCTTCGGTGGTTACTTGATATTCATCAGTTGACTGAACAAGAGATCGATTGGAAAAAAGTAAATGGATTATTAAAAGCCTATCAATTTCATAATGCTGGAGCTCAGGCAATTGCTTTATCTTCAGAGTTATTAGACTCAAATGTCTCATTGGATATGATGCCTATATTAGCAAATAAGCGTTCTCATGAATTAGCACAAGAGGCCATTTTTTATCTTGAAAGAATGGTTAATTTACATACAGATCCCGTACCAGAAGAGGTATTTCGCTATCATTCAAGGCATTTATTTTCATTAATGTCTTTAAAGCAAAAGGTATGGTATGTGTTAAGCATATTACATCCATTTCCTGAGGATGCCCAAGCTTTACCATTACCAAAAAAACTCCACTTTTTATATTTCCCTCTACGGCCGTTTATTTGGGCATGGAGGAGATCACGGAAACATGCGTTACCCTAGGAGGAAGGGAAATGTCAGATTTAACTTACTTTTTGAAACAAATCCATCATTATGCGGGTAAGGTTCTATATATAAATTTACTTGCCATGATGTTTATAAGTTTACTTGATGGAGTAGGGATTTTATTACTCATCCCAATGATTAGTATGAGTGGGATTATAGATATAGAAGCGAATGAAATACTTTCAAGCCTATTCTCATTTCTTAATTATTTACCTGGTAATATAGGTTTACCAATTATTTTAGCCATTTATGTATTTATTGTTGTTGGACAAAATGTCCTGCAAAGATACATTACGATCCGGAATACAAAAATTCAACATGGTTTTTTCC
>DASQMK010000605.1:0-7542 GCA_035645575.1 Metabacillus sp. | reverse complement strand
CACATTGAACGTAATGAATGGAAAAAAGATGAGAAACTCCCTTCTGTTAGAAGCCTGGCAAATCAACTGAATGTTCATCGCCTCACCGTATTAAAGGCATATCAGCTATTGAAGCATCATAAAAAAGTCTATGTAAAGGATAAATCCGGTTATTTCGTTATGTCAGAACGTCCCATGAATCCTGATCTTATCGAACTTCCAATGGTTTCAGCATATGATCATAAAAATCACTTGTCTGATATTCACCAGCATCATGTTCAATATAATTTTTCTCAGGCACTTATTGACCCAAATTTATTACCGAATCAATTTCTTTCAGAATATGTAAAAGAAGTATTTGATGTACACCCGAAAGTACTTGCAACTTATTCTACTGTACAAGGTGATGAGGAGCTTCGAGAGGTATTGGCCCATTATTTCGTTCAACAATATAAAACTCCTCTTCACAAAGATGAATTATTGATTACATCCGGCTCGCAGCAAGCGATTCACTTAATCTCTCAAGCATTTATTAAACCAAGAGATACTGTATTATTTGAAAGACCTAGCTATAGTGCAGCAATTGATGTATTTAGAGCCCAGGGAGCAAATATTGTAACCACTGATATCGCCCAAAATGGATATGATTTAGATCAGCTTGAAAAGCAGATGAAGCTATATAAGCCTCGCCTCTTTTATCTAAATCCCACCTTTCATAATCCGACTGGCATTACGATTCCTTCTGAGCAACGAAAAAAACTGGTGGATTTGGCTGAGAAATATAAATGCTTACTTATTGAAGATGATGCGTATCATGATATTTATTTTGATCAAGCTCCTCCACCACCAATATACACGTACGATACATATGGAATCGTTATTTATGTCCGAAGCTTTTGTAAATATATCTCTCCCGGGTTGCGAGTTGCATCAATTATTTGTCAATCTAAGGCAACAATGAAATCTTTATTATCTTCAAAATCGCTAATAGATAATGGATCACCTCTATTAAATCAGAAAATTTTTCTCCATTATTTTTCATCATTAAGATTGCAACAACATTTAGAAAAGTTAAGGATAGCTTTACAGATACGTAAGGAAATCATGGAAGAGGAGCTAGCCGCAACGAATTGGAGATGGGAAAGTCCCCAAGGCGGCTTGAATTTATGGATTAAGCTTCCTGATGGAGTTTCTGCTGGGGAGTTTTATTTAAAGGCACTTGAAAACGGAATTTCACTTGTACCTGGTGCTGTTTGTGATCCATTAGAACAGGCAACTTCCTGGGTTCGGTTGAGTTATTCGTATGTTAGTGAAAAACAGATAAGGGAAGGGATTAGAAAATTAGTAGAGATGGTGTAATAGCATTAACAATAAAACTTTCTCATAAAAGGCCTTTTCCTAAAAAGGCCTCAGACTGTTGACAAACGCTCGCTTTCTTCGTTACTCACCTTGCTGCGGTGCTCATTACCACCAACGGTAACTCCGCTCCTCACAAGGCTTCGTGCCTCGAAAGGCAAGCGTTAGCAATCAGTCTGAAGGGCTAGCAATTTTACTTTGTCTACACATTGAGCTAAAAAGGCCTACTATAGTTTTATAAAACTACACTCAATTTGAAGCAATTAGAGACTTCTTATACCAAATCGGTTCTGATGGTTTTGTTTCCACAATGAGTTTTCCATCTCGAATCACATAGCGACAAGCAGTCTGCTTACTTAATAGGTCAACAATATTATCTACTGGAAATATGATCAAATTCGCCCTTTTACCAACTTCAATCCCGTAATCATCATTTAGTCCAAATGCTTTGGCCCCATTTCTAGTGATCATATTTAATATGTGTTTTCTTTCCATTTCACCTGACATATGGGCTAGATGTGCTCCCATATGAGCTGCTTGTATGATATTACCATTTCCAAATGGATAGAAGGGAGATTGGATATCATCGTGAGCGATACATACATTCACGTTTGCATCATTCAACTCTTTTATTCTAGTGATTCCCCTTCCCTTTGGATGTCGATCAAAACGTCCTTGCATCATACAATTGATTAATGGACATGATACAACAGTTATATTTGCTTTTTTCAATAGTGACATCACTTTAGCTGCGTAGCTATCAGCATAATATGCCATTGCATTTGCATGGCTTACTGTCACCCTTCCTTCCATCTTATTATTTAACGTCAAATCTGCAATAACCTCTAAAAATCGAGAATGCTCATCATCCACTTCATCTGAAAAGATGTGAACGAAGGAACCATAATGTTCAGCAATAGCAAAACACTCTTGTAAGGACTTAATCCCATTTTCACGAGTATGTTCAAGTTGTGGGACGGCACTAACCGCATCTGCCCCTAACTCAATCGCTTTTACTAAACGGTCTTTATTCTCTTGGCATGAAATGATTCCTTCTTGTGGAAATGCAATAATTTGAATATCAATTAAATGTTTGACTTTAGATCGAAGAGTAATGATTGCTTTTAGAGCTGTTAATTTAGGGTCAGATATATCGACTGCTGCACGCACATAAAGAACGCCATGTTGAATAAGTAGTTTTATCGCTTTTTCTGCTCTTTCTATCACATCTTCATATGTCAGCTCGGCTTTGCGTGCCTGCCATAACTCGATACCTTCCATCAATGTTCCAGAACGATTCTTCAAATCTTTTCCTGATGTTAACACGGTATCTAAATGGGTATGCATTTCAACAAAAGGTGGGAGTGCAAGTCCACCGCCTGCCTTCCACTCTGTATCACCTTGAATTTCTTCCATTGTAATACTTGCGATTTTCCCATTATTTATTCCTATATGAAACAAGGAATGACAATCAATAAATCTCACATTTTTAACAACAGATTCATACACAGTTTTCCCTCCCTCCAAAGTCTTTCACATAATACCTGCAATTGTTTGAGACGTAAGTAATTGACTCCTCGAAGTTGTTCCACTCACCCACTGACCATTATGATAAACAAATCGAGATGGGGAAAGCTGCGCAAACAACTGATAGATATCTTTCCCTTCTAGAATGACAAAACTCGCCTTCGAGTTTTCCTCAACACAATGATTATTCAAACCATAAAATCCTGCAGGAATCTCAGTGATCATCTTGATCAAATGATAAAGTTCACTTTCACTTCCTAAATGAGCAGTATAAGCTGTTAATAGTCCTATTTGGAGTAAATCGCATCTACCAAATGGATGAAATGGGTCATTCACATTATCCGATGCTGTTGCGACCTTAACTCCTTCGTTTAGTAACTCTTTTACTCTCGTAATCCCTCTTCTGACAATTCCACTATCATGTCTTCCTTGGAGATACATATTTGCACCAGGTAATGTAACGGCACCTATTTTGGTATGTGCCATCTCTTCAATAATAAAAGCAGCTCTTTTTTCCTCCATAGCGGATAATGAACAAAGATGACCTGCTGTCACTTTTTCTTGATAATCGTATTCCTTTGTTTTTTGGATAATATGCTCAATCGTACATACATTAGGATCATCTTGTTCATCAACATGTAAATCAATAAACTTCCCAAACTTAACGGCTAATTGATAGATCGAGTCAATATCTTCCTTTGAGTTTGGGGATAAATGTGGTGCCCCTCCAATTCCGTCTACTCCATATGATATGGCTTCTTCTACTATCTCCAGCTGTTTTTTAGAACGAGATGATAAGTAAGAAAACATTGGAACAACCTGCAATGATATAATTGGACTCAACTCTTCTCTAACTTCAAGAACAGCTTGCAGATGGCGGAGTGCCAATGTTTCGTGAACATCCATTTCAAAATTCACATGTGTTCTAATATGAGTAGTTCCATAGGATAGGGACTGAAGTGCAGCCTTTCTCACTCTCTCTTTTATTTCATCTTCTGAAAAGGAGGGTGCTTTCTCGCTATAATTTTTTATCGCCTCTTGCAATGTCCCGGACTTATTAGGTACCGCTGCTAATGAAAATGCCTTATCAAGATGTGTGTGAATATCAACAAAAGAAGGAAGAAGATATCTTCCCTCTACATCAATTATGTTTTGTTCAGATAGATCCTCTATCTTGATTGTCGATATTTCTTTCCCTTGAAGATTAATTGAATCACTCTGTTTTTGAATAATTTCATATCCGTCGTTTTTTATCGTTATAGAAAATAAATCACCAGTTTGGCCTTGTGGTAAACGAACATTATAAAGGTGCAACTCTTGAACATCCTTCATGTTATTTCTCCAAGAATTCTGTTGTAAAGGTATTTGTAACGTCTTCTTTATTTTTAATAATTCCTAATTTTAACAGCTCTTCCTGAAGCATGCTCCAGCGCTCTTGAGACATATAACCAAATCCATGCTCTTCTGCCTCCCCACCAAAGATTAACTCTTCCTCTGTCTTTGCTCCATATTCCATCTTTTCTAATGTTAATTCCGGATTAGCTTCCTGAATAAATGGATTGACCTCTTCCCAATTTTCTCGGTAAAACTCCCAGCCTTTTACCGTTGCATTCATAAAAGCTTGAACAAGCTCTGGGTTTTCTTTTATTACTTTCTCTGTTGTAAAAATTATGTTTGCATACGTTTCAAACCCTGAATCATGGATAAAGAGATAATCATTTTTAACTCCCTGCTCATCTAATGAATATGGCTCAGAGGTCACATAACCTTGTGTAACAGCATTTTCATCTTCTATAAATGTAGCAAGAGAACCGGTGTAAGACATTTCTTTCACTTCAGTGAGATTATAAGCAGATTTGATATATTCCCAATATCCACTTCCTGGAGCTGTATAGACTGTTTTATTATTTAGATCCTCAAAACCAGCCACCGTTCCTTCATGAGTAATCAACACTTGAGGGCTTTTTTGAAAAATAGCACCAATTGCTACAAGAGGAATCCCCTTATCACGAGCAATTAAAAGATCTTCTGCTTGAGTATAACCAAACTGAGCTTCTCCAGATGCAACAATCTGGGTAGCAGATACTTGTGGACCACCTGGCTCAACCGTCATATCTAATCCCTCATCCTCATAAAACCCTTGCTGTAATGCTGCATAATTCCCTCCATGCTCAGGTTGAGCAAACCAGTTTGTTACCAGTTTTGCTTTGCTTAGTTCTTTGCTTTCACCTGCTTCTTTTTCTTCACTACCTGAACTAGAACTAGAAGGTTCTGAGCTTCCACAAGCTGCTAGTATGATAAGTGAGAAAATACTAATGAAAATACCTAACTTAGTCTTTAATGTATGTTTCATCTTTTGACCCCCTTAAGAATCCATTAATTTTGTTTTTTCATTTCAGATTCGTGCCAAAATCCTAATAACAGCTTAGAAACCAGGTTAACAATAAGGAAAAATACGATCCCTAATATAGCTGCTGAAATTCCACAAGCAAAGAGATACGCTGTCTCTAATCTTGATGATGCAACTGTGATGGCGTATCCGATCCCGCCTGCACCTCCTCCAATCCCTGCGATATATTCACCTACTATTGCTCCAATGACTGCCAAGGTGCATGAAATCTTTAAGCCAGCCATAATGTATGGCAATGCAGCCGGAATTCGGACCTTCCACATTATTTGCCATTTCGAAGCTTGATAGAGTTTTAGCAAGTGAATCATTCCACTATTGGTAGAATTTAAGCCTATTAATGTATTTGATAGCATTGGGAAGAAGCCAATTGTAAAGGCAATAATCACAATCGCGTTCATTCCAGAACCAAACCAAATCACAATGATAGGAGCAATTGCTACAATCGGGATGGTTTGTAAAAGAATGGCATAAGGATATAAGCTTTTTTCCAATAACTTAGAGCTTGCCATAATAATAGCTCCTAAAACCCCTCCGATTACGCTAAAAACAAACCCAACAACCGCTTCTGTAATTGTCGTTAAGACAGCTGTACGGAGGTTTTCCCAATTAGTAACTGCGGCTTGGAAGATATCAGTTGGTTTTGGTAATAAGTAGTTAGGAATTTGAAATAGTTGTGCACCGAATTGCCAAAAAGAGAGAAATAAAACAAAAACGACGACTGGGGGTATAACATCATTCGGAATATTCAGTTTTCTATTTCTGCTTTTCTTTATTGGTACATTCGCAACCTCTAGCTGAGTATGCTCCATTAAAATAACCTCCTATTCTATTGAAATATTTCTTTATTACTAGGAATTTTCCCCGGATTCAATAAATTGAAAGGATCATTTTTCTTTTTCATATTTTCTATTTCTTTCATTCTTAGATTGTATCCTCCGAATCCTAGCAAATAGGTATGAGGGTTATTAATCTGGACACCTACACTTTCGAAGAAGTTAATAATTTCATTTAACCTCTCCTCTGATTGATAAACAAGTACTGGAAGAGATGCAGGAGTAATTTCGCCCTTTATTTTTATAAATTCAAAATGAAATTGTACTTCAAAACCATATTTTGTTCGAATAGCATCCATTTGCTCGAAGATCTTATTTTTATCGAATCTAGCTTGCAAATACGTTATATTCTCACCATGTTTATGGGCCCATAACGTGGCATGATTCCAAGTGAAATCCGACAGCTTTAACCCTTTTTGATAGTTTTCTACAGAAATTTTAAAGGTTAATTCTCCTTGATATTGTTTAGCAAGCTGACCTAACTTTTCCTCAGCTCCCTCATCTATTTCCAACATAACGATCGATTTTCCATCCTGAAGGAATTTCTTTAGCCCTGGGAAATGTGATGGAATTGGCCATTCACAAACGGATACCAAACGTTTAATAATGGCTTCATTATGTGAAAGGGCATCACTAAACTCAACCGCTCTTTGAAATACATCAAAAGAAACAATATGCTGAACCCAATCTGTTTTCGGTTCGATGAATAATGTTGCTTCAATAACAATACCTGTTGTTCCGTAGTTATGAATATAAGCCTCCATTTCCTCACCGCTTACCGTTAGTATTTGCGGCTCTTCTTCAATTGTCATAACAGTAACGGATTGAATGTTACCATCCCACAAGTTTCCCCATCTGATAGAACCTATACCTCCTGATCCACCACATAAAAAGCCTCCTACTGTCGCTTTCATATAGGTACTAGGATAAATTCTTAATTCTTTTCCTTGTTGTCTTAAGTTTTTTTCTAATACTCCAAGTTTTATCCCTGCTTGAACATGCGCTGTTGTTTCTTTCATCTCAATAATCTTATCAAGCTTTGTCACATCTAAAACAATCCCTCCCTGTAAAGGAATTGCTTGCCCGTAATTTCCAGTTCCAGCTCCTCTTACAGTAATAGGAATCCGGTTTTTTACTGCAAAGATAACAACCTTTTTTACTTCATCGATTGATTCTGGCTGAACAGCACAATCTGCTATTTTATCATTCAATTGTTGATAAAGTACCGGTGAGTACCAATAATAATCTTTCGATAGCCGCTCTAAACTAGATTCTGAGAATAGAACCTTTTCTTCTCCTAATAAATCAATTAATTGTTGAATCCACATCCGTCTCTCCTCCTTTTAAAACTTAAAACCTGTGATACTTTTGCCGCAATATCACTAAATTCATGTGATGTTCTAAAGTCTTCATTCCGAGGAAATGGTAGTGGCACCT
>DASQMK010000604.1:0-41435 GCA_035645575.1 Metabacillus sp. | reverse complement strand
TTACTTATTGGACAGTGAGCAACTTTCACATCGTAATGTTTAAGGATGTCAACTTCATTTTCGGAAAGAAGGATACTATGTGCACTCAGGAAATTCGAATCCAGGACACCTAATGATTCGAGAAATTCAAAAGGTCTCTTCTGGAAATTCTCCAAACAAAAGCTAATTTCATTTGGATATTCATTCATATGTGCTTGAACACCAGTATTTAGTTCTTTTGCTTTTTCAAATACTTTTGTAATTAAGCTTGGGGTACATGAAATGATCGAACGAAGAGAAAACCAAACATTTAGTCTTCCATCTCCTAAACCATGAAACTCATTAAATAACTGAGTATTCCTCTTTAGTAACTCCTCTTCTGTTGATTTCATGTTTTCGGAAATTTGGTTCCCTGCATTCATTGTTGAGCAGGTAATCGCGGCCCTTAAGCCAGATTGAATCGCCGTTTCCGCAACTTTATGCATAAAAGTTCCCCCCGCATCAACAAAAGCAGTTGTTCCGCTCTTTATCATTTCTAAGCAGCTTAGTTGCGCACTTATATGCACATCCTCTTCTCTTAAATTGCTTTCAAACGGAACCATTATGCGAGTCCAAATCATTGGATATTCGTCAGCAATTCTTCCTCTTAATAATTGTTGGCATGTATGCATATGTGCATCGACAAAACCAGGCATGAACAGCTTTCCTCTACCATCGATAGATGACATGGATTGATAGGTTTCGCTAATAACAGAAGTAACATCAACTGCTAAAATTGTACTGTTTTTTATTACAATCGATTGTTTATGTTTTATTTCAAACTCAGCTGTAAGGATAGAACAGTCTCTGATAATTAAATCACTTTCGGTTAATTTTTTCATATGATCCAACCTCTAGTTATTTTTATATATCTCTTTATTAAATGGCATTTGTAAGTTTTAATACAAGTTGTGAAATCACTAAAGAACCTACGTACGTACTTGTTATCACAACCAGAGCAATAACAAACATTTTCCAGCCTTGTTTTCTAAATAAGTGAAAGCTTGCACCTATTGAGATCCCAGCCAATGCACCTACAATCGTAAGAGGAGCCTTAAATTCAATTTTACTTGTTGATTCTGTGACGACATCTCCTATTGGAGAGATAGGCGAAGCGAATAATAAACCTAATAATGAACATAAAAGAATAATTGGCACTTTCAATGGAATGACCTTTGATAATAATACCGCGATTAGGGCAATGCCACATAAAATCAGAACTCCATTCAAAGAATCAAATACGGATACATCGTACCCTATTAGATTAGAAGTGATTATGGCAATTGCAACAAAAACTAATACAGCAACCCATTCCGTAATCTTCATCCTATTTCCCTCTCTTCATTGTTCGTCATGTCTTTTTTGGATTTTCTACCTCTACCTATTTTTGGTTCTAATACGCTATAAAGCTTGTTTGCAAGAGGCAAAGCTATGAATAACGCAGCGTAGATACCGGTTAATCCTGTCAGCATATCACTTGCACCACCAAGCATTAAGATTTCTTCAGCAAATGAAGGGTACATATGAGCCAAGCTGGCAGTAGCAGAAGCCATCATGATTCCTGACCCTACACCTGATGCCATTCCTAACGCATAGGGATGAAATAAACCTGTTGATGCTACTAAAGTAGCTAAAAAACCCATGTAGATGGTTCCTATTAACCCACCAATAATATAGACGGATAACGTTCCTCTCATTTCAGGTGACGATGGACCATAGAGATTGCTTATTAGGCCTAGATTCGTTTCTCTATCAATGGAGTGTGCGGCACCCACAGCTTCCCTTTTTAAACCAAGAAGGAGCGCTAATGGTAAAGCAATAAACACGGTAGCAATGTTTCCTAGCTCTTGAAGTAATAAAGCCGGTCCAACCTCAAGAAGTTTCGGTATATTGCCTCCCCCTAGAATTCCAAGCTTAACAATAAAAGGAGCAATGGCCACTAAAACTAAAGGAGATGCTGCTTTTACCTCTTCCTTTTTAAAAAATCCTATAAGATCGGGGCCTAAAATCAAACCTATAATAATTCCATAAAAAATAGGGAAGATGTACACCATACCAGGACCAAGCGGTATTGCGAATGAACCAATCGAATCTGCAAGCAACAGGATTAGAAAAGCTACAATATAAATCTTGTATTCTTTCTTAAACCTTTTTGAAAGTGAACTATACCCTTCCATAAAACCCCTCCATCAAATAAATAATGATTGCTTTAAACTAATAAAAATTTATATTAGAATACTACCATTAACTTATCTGATAAGCAAACAACTTTTGTCATTTTATTTAAATTTATTCTGTATATCACCACTTATCGTTCTAAAAACGCATCAAAACTTAACAATAATTATTATTTTTAAGTTAATGTTCACCTTTTTATTATGGAATCCTTACAAGGAAATGTAAACCTGTAGATTTCATTCAGTCTTTTTTACCAATTTCACAAACTTTATGGTGAGAAATCGAAGCCTTGCTGATCTTTTATTTAAAGCACAGGATATATAAATTCAATTTACAATAACAAAAAAAGCCTTCCCTGTTGGAAAGACTTACATTTATTGCTTGATCATTTTTATACGAAAATAATTTCATTTTCTAAGGAATCAAGTCTAACTTTTGGCATCCGTTCAGTTCAAAAACGCTAATGCATCTAGATATCAGACCTTCAGCTACATGCAAAATCCCTTCATGTCTTTCTTTAATAAGTTACTTAATCCACTCTACAACATCTTCCATAGCCCGACGAGTTTTTGGACGTGCCGGATCCTCTTTTCGATAGCCGAAGGCAACCATAGCTGATACAGCAAGCTTGCCATCTTCAAGAAGCCCTTCCTTCGCCAAAAGCTCATTTACTTTGTCATAACTAAAGCCTTCAATCGGACAAGAGTCAATGCCGATTTGCGCCGCAGCTGTCATCATATTGCCTAGTGCAATATATGTTTGCTTGCTTGCCCAGTCATACAATGCCCGGTCGCTTTCAAACAGATGCTGATCTTCCTCTTGAAAGCTTCTATATCTAGGCTTCAATGTCTCAAGTAAATCATCAGGCATCTGCTTCACATGCTTTTGCAACTGCTGGACATACTCAGAATCATATCTTACATCTGTACGTGCAAGAATAATAACAAAATGACTTGCAGTCGGCAGTTGTCCTTGGGCACCCCATGAAACCTCTCTTAGCTTTTCACGAAACTCCTTATTTTGTACAACAAGGAATTTCCACGGCTCATATCCAACTGAACTTGGAGACAAACGGCCTGTTTCTAAAATGAATCTAAAATCTTCATCGGAAATTTTCTTCGTTGGATCAAATACCTTAGTTGCATGGCGAAAATTGAATGCAGCAAGGATATCTTGTTTTTTAGCGTCATGATTACTCATGTTGAAATCATCCTCTTCTTCATAGATTACAAAAACCAAGTTTGTTCAAGAGATATTGTATATAAATTAGCTTACTCTTATCAAAGAATTAGCTCTAACTTCCAAACTATTCTCTTTAATCTTCTTCCTCTAAGAGTTGTTTTGCTTCATTATCATCAGTCTTGAACCTTCCCCTCGCTTCACAACTCATACTTCTTCATTTTAAGATATAGCGTATTTCGACTAATCTTCAACATCCTTGCTGCTTTGCTTATATTCCAACCAGCTGATGTAAGAGCTTGGATGATGGCCCCTTTTTCCGTCTGTCCTAGTGAAGACGGTTTTTTTTCTACAATGTCTAGTTGCTGAGTTTCCTGTTCATACACATCTTCAAAGTGTAAATCATCCGCCTTAATCTCGTTTTCTACAGCCAAAAAGGAGGCTTGGATGAGGACACTTTTAAGTTCTCTGATGTTTCCCGGCCAATGATAGGCGAGGATTTTTTGCTTTGCTTCATTCGATAACGAGAGTGATGAATAGTCTAATGTTTGAATGAAATGCTCAGCTAATTCAAGGATGTCGGTTCTGTCTTTCAGTGGCGGAAGGGTAATGAAAATCCCCTTAAGTCGGTAGTACAAGTCCTCTCGAAACCGCCCTGCTTTCATTTCTTCACGTAAATTTTTGTTTGTAGCCACGATAACCCTTGTGTTAATCGGGATGACTTTGACACCGCCGACTCGTGTAACAATATTTTCTTGTAAGACACGGAGTAAAGCCGCTTGGGCCTTTAAGGACATATCACCAATTTCGTCAAGAAAGATGGTTCCCCCATTTGCTGCTTCAAATTTTCCTGGAGATCCTTTTTGATTCGCCCCTGTAAATGCTCCTTTTTCGTAGCCAAATAATTCACTTTCGATAAGATTTTCAGGGATCGCGCTACAATTCACAGCTACAAATGGTTGCCCGAATCGTGAGCCATGGCTATGTAATGATTGTGCAATAAGTTCCTTTCCTGTCCCGCTTTTCCCGTAAATAATGACAGGGTAATCAAAAACAGCTGCCTTTTTAATCATATTTCGAACCTTTTCTATTTTAGGACAAGAGCCAATGATATCTGAGGTGCTGTATAGTTTCTTTGCCGGCTCGTCCTCCTTGTTTGCTTTGTTTAACGAAACAACGGAGCTGTAAACTTTTTGTGATTGATTAGAGATGACCTCAACCGAGTAACCTTTTGCGACATGAAACTCATCACCAATGCAATCTTCTCCTAAGACTAAGCGGGCTTTTTGATTAGCGCGAATGATCGTATTTTCACGGTCAAGGGTAAGAAGCGGAACGGTTGATAAGTTTGATGTTACCTCAAGTTCTTTTAATGCTAACACTTTTTCTTGCTTCGTCTGGTCAAGAAGTAGCCGGGTCTGTATACTTTCAGCCATCATTGTTGTTAAGGAAATCGTAAAAGGGTGATACATCTCTTTTTTTGCACTAATATTAATCGCACCAATTAACTCGCCGTTAGGAGAATAAATGGGACTTGCTGCACAGGTAAGAAAGTGGTTTTTCACATAGAAATGGTGCTCAGCATGCGTTATGATTGGTTTCTTTTCATAGATGGCGAGCCCCATCGCATTGGTTCCTTTTCTTTTTTCAGACCAATTGGAACCAACTGGCAAATAATCCATCGTTTCATTACGATCCAGATGACCTACTTTGTGAATAATGGTTCCATTTCGATCAACAATCACTGTGACGAGTCCGTGTGAGTGAATGGCAGGATAAAGGGTTTCTAAAATACATGTTGCGTGGTGAATCATCGACTGATTTTCAGTTAATACCTCCTGTAAGGCATTACCGGTTAAAATTGAGTCATCCATAGGATCGGAGGGTGAAAGTCCAAAGTTTTGACAACGCTTCCAAGAACGGTCAATTATATCAACCCGCTCTACAAGGTTCCACTGTAGCATTTGCTTGTCCCCCTTTAAATAGTAACGTTTACTCTAAGTCTATTATACTACTTGGTTAAATATTTCCAAGTTTAAATGAACAACTGTCCTAAAATAGGACAGTTGTTGTTCAGAAAATAAGCAGGTTTAATACCCACTCATCATAAAAAGTGGCTCTAAATAAAAGTTTGGATCTTGGCACGCTTCTTGCAATATGTAAAGTGAACTACCTAACATTTATCTTAAGGGGGAATTGCAAAATGAGTGGAAACAGAGCAGTCGCGTACATAAAACCAGGTAAGGTGGAAATACAGGATATAGGATATCCCGATTTAGTGTTAAGAGATGGCCCAGGTGTTAATCCACTGAATGTTGGTCGTAAATGTAACCATGGTGTGATTTTAAAAGTTGTCACAACGAACATTTGTGGAAGTGATCAACATATGGTGCGCGGAAGAACAACCGCTCCAACTGGACTTATTCTTGGACACGAAATTACAGGTGAAGTCATTGAAGTTGGAAGTGATGTTGAGTTCATTAAAAAAGGTGATCTCGTATCTGTGCCATTTAATATTGCTTGTGGGCGCTGTCGCAGCTGTAAAGAGCGTGACACTCATATATGTGAAAATGTAAATCCAGATCGTCCGGGTTCAGCGTATGGCTATGTTGATATGGGCGGATGGGTCGGAGGTCAGTCTGAATATGTAATGGTTCCGTATGCTGATTTCCAGCTATTAAAATTCCCGGATAAAGATCAGGCAATGGAAAAAATAAAAGATTTAACCATGCTTTCAGATATATTTCCAACAGGTTATCATGGTGCAGTCAGTGCCGGAGTCAAACCAGGTTCGACGGTTTATATTGCGGGAGCAGGTCCGGTTGGCTTAGCAGCAGCGCACTCAGCTCAATTACTCGGTGCCGCTGTCGTCATTGTCGGTGACATGAACGCGGAGCGTCTTCAACAAGCAAAAAGCTTTGGATGTGAAACTGTAAACCTTCGTGAACATCCGGATCTTGGTGAGCAAATCGAACAAATTTTAGGGGTTCCTGAAGTCGACTGTGCCGTTGACTGCGTGGGATTTGAAGCATCAGGACATGGAGCAAATGCAGGCGAAGCGCCCGCAACCGTACTTAATTCAATTATGACCGTAACACGGGCTGGCGGTAGACTTGGTATTCCAGGGCTTTATGTAACCGGGGATCCTGGTGGAATTGATGAAGATGCACAAATCGGGACATTAAAAGTGCGTCTTGGCCTTGGTTGGGCAAAAGCACATACCTTTGTTACCGGGCAAACACCTGTGATGAAATACCACCGTGACTTAATGGCGGCCATTTTAAGTGGAAGAGCACAAATTGCGAAAGCCGTAAATGCAACTGTTATTTCATTAGAAGATGCACCAAGAGGCTACCAAGAGTTTGATCAAGGTGCAGCGAGAAAGTTTGTCATTGACCCTCATGGACTTGTAAAATAGAGGAGGTCTGTCATGGAACCCCCAGTTCTGTTCAAACGATGTGTGGCTGAAGGTATTGGAACTGCTTTACTCGTGCTCATTGGTGCTGGAACAGCGGCGTTTAATGGGGTCATTACAGCAAGTAATAATGTGGCGACAACGCTTGCGGATATCGGCGTGATAAGTGTTGCCTTTGCAATTGTCGTCATGGCGATGATTTTTACAATTGGAAGAATCTCAGGTTGTCATATTAACCCTGCCGTTACAATTGGTTTAGCAGTCACTGGTCACTTTGCTTGGAAAGAGGTTCCCGCCTATCTCATCGCTCAGTGCGTTGGCGGTATCATCGGCGCAATGACAATTGTTGCTGTTCTTGGAATGGATGGTGTTCACTTTGGAGGTTTAGGTGCAACATCACTTGGTTCAAGTACAGGCTATGTGCAAGGTATGGTTGTGGAAGCGATCGCAGCATTTGTCCTTATGTTTGTCATTATGGGGATGGCTGTTGATTCGGACGCACCCGGAAACTGGGCAGGACTTGTGATTGGATTGACTGTAGGCGGACTTATCATGTTAACAGCTGGGACAACTGGTGCTTCGTTTAACCCCGCTCGAACACTTGGTCCCTATGTGATGAATAGTTTAGCAGGTGGTACGATCAGCTGGTCACAGTTCCCTGTTTATGTGTTTGGACCGATTATCGGTGCGATATGTGGAGCTGTTGCTTATAAAGGGTTAACGACAACAAAGCAGCAGATGGTGAGAACTGACCAGCACTCTGTTAAAGGATGAATCGTTAAAGTGTTTGAGGACAGTGGGACGCTTGGAGGCTGGTGATAAAATAACGTTTATAATTAACCAATTTTAGTTAATGGCAATTTTCAGGTTCAATACTTAAATCTAATGAATTCTACCTTTGAAGGGAAAACCATTGTGGTTTTCCCTATTATTACGCTACTAAAACTGCCATTCATATCTTGACTGCTATTAAAGCTAATTTACTTGCATAGACACACCTCTCCCCCCTAGCTCGTTATAGACCCTGAAACCTTTTGAACTCCGAATTTCCCTTCTATGGAAGCTACTTTTCTATGAACTACTCAGTTTTTGATACTAAGTAAAATTCTGCAAGAATTCTTATAGCCCTATTTTAGATACACTCATCCCTTTGTTGGCATTCCTTACATTTTTTAATATAAATATTTATAACCTACCTTATGTTTACTTCTATGTTAATGCTTGTCCAAATTGCAGGTTTAGTCGTGGCAACTCCCCTCCCTTAGGAATATATACACGGGCAATACGGCTTGGCTTAACAAACATGTAATAGAACCTAAATTCCGTTTTTACATTGACTCAATAAAGGCTTAAATTTCGTTTGTTAGCATCAAATAGTAATCAAAATTTTATAAGGAGGTAATGAATGGTGGTTGGATTAAAAGGGATAAAAAGCAGGAAATGGACTTTACTCAGTGTAATAGCAGTGATTTTGCTAGCATTAGGTCTTAGTAATAACACTTTTGCCTTTGGACATGGTAAACCGGTAAACCTTAAAGTAATGTCCTTCAATATGCACCATGCTGTAGGTGAAGACGATGTTCTAGACTTAGAACGAATTGCAAAAATCATCGAAGAATCCAATATAGATATTGTTGGCTTACAAGAGGTGGACAATCATTGGTCAAGCCGTAGTGATTTTCAAGACCAGACAAAATTACTGGCAGATCGTCTTGGCATGTTTTACACCTATGCAGCAAACCTTGACTATGACCCTTTAAATGATGGAGACGAGCGTCGTCAATATGGCACAGCTATTTTAAGTAAATATCCAATACTATCATCTGAAAATCATTCCTTAACAAAAATCGGAAACACTGAACAGCGCGGTCTGTTAGAAGCAACAATCAATGTGAAGGGTAACCATTTGCATGTGTATAACACCCACTTGGCGTTAACACCTGCTGAACGTGAAATCCAAATCAATGAGGTTGTAGATATTGCAAACCAATCAGCAGGACCAAAAGTGATTGTAGGAGATTTAAATGCAACTCCAGAAAGCAATGAAATGAAATCTTTGTATGATAATTATCTTGATGTTTTTGCAGATCAGCCGACTGCTTTTACTTATTCTGCTGAAAATCCTACAAAGCGTATCGATTATATCTTTACATCAAATGACATCGAAACAGTGAGTGCTGAAGTAATTCAAAGTTTGGCTTCAGACCATCTCCCAATCACTGCTGAAATTGTATTGGACCGTGAACAGCCCTATTTAAATGGCAATAAATAATGATTACTGGTGATAAAGAAAGGAGAATCTTTATGTTGAATGAGCAAAAAGGAAGAAAAGTACATAGAAACAAATTGAAGTTTTTAACGGCGGCGGCCGTACTTGGGATGGCCCTTACAGGTGCTACATCCGCATTTGCTAAAAACGAAGAAAAGCCAAAATTCGAATTTGGAATTGTTCCGGATGCCCAGTATTGTGACTGCGAAATAAATGGTACGCGCTATTATACGAATTCATTGGACAAGCTGATGGAAGCCGCTCAAACGTTTAACAGTCAAGAGGTCGATTTCACTGTTCAAACGGGTGATTTAATCGACAGAAACCTTTCCAGCTTTTCTGACATTCTTCCAATCTACAATACTATAGAAGGCCCGAAGTATCATGTCCTTGGCAACCATGACTTCCCAGTGACAACCGACGAAGTGGTTGACATACTCGGCATGAAGAACCAATATTATGATTTCAAATTCAAAAACTGGCGCTTTGTTGTGCTTGATACCAATGACCTTAGCCTTTACGCGAACCCGGTAGATTCAGAAAAATACCAACAAGCCCAAGAGATGTACAATTCGTTAAAGGCTACTAATGAAATCAATGCTCAAACATGGAATGGCGGAGTCAGCGAGGAACAGTTAACATGGCTTCGCGGAGTTCTGGAAAAAGCGTCACAAAGACAAGAAAAAGTTGTGGTATTGTCTCACATGCCTGTGTACCCTGAAAATAATCACAATGTTTGGAATGATGAAGCGGTCATCGCAGAACTAGAAGCAGCCGGTAATGTTGTTGCTTATTTCAACGGACATAATCACGCAGGCAATTATGGAGTGAAAAACGGAATCCACTATGTAAACCTTAAAGGAATGGTCGAAACCGATGACACGAATTCCTACTCGATTGTTCGGGTTTACAAGGATCGATTGGAAGTCGATGGTTACGGACGTGAAATAGATAGGATTTTAAAAATACAATAGTAGAAACAGAAGGACGGTTCTTTTACTTCATGACTGAAAACAAAAGAACCGTCCCTACTTCTACGTATTACCCTACCAAAAATAGAGGGACGATGTACCTGTCCCCGTGTACCACTAGACATTCCCATTTTGATCATTTAAAAACTTTGTAAAGTTCTATCTGATTTTTGATCCCTCTAATAGATCTGGCATATTATCCTGCAAAAACTCGTAAAGTGATCCATTCTTATCTAAATCTGAATCTTCAGGGGCTTTATATTCGATTAGACAAACTATCGCCAGGATTCAACTCAACATCCTCTGTATACTCTATCCATATTTTTTAAGACCGAGAGAAAAGATGTTCATCTCTTTAAGCTACACATTAGGTTGCAAAGTGTTAAAAACTAATATTAAGATAAAAAGGACCCTCTCATAATATAAAAGAAGGTCCCTTTTACTATCTAATTTATTTATGCCATGAACACCACAGATTGTGATGGGATCAATTTATTTTGCAGGCCTGTTCTGTTTGTTATTTTATGGTAACTAAAAAACTATTCCTAACCAGTCTGTAACTTTATTTTATCAATAATTGCTGAAAAATAATTCCTCACAGATCCCTTTTTGTTTCTAGGTCCATTAGAGGTTTTATCTATAGTTTGACCATCGTCAAACAGTTCTAACACTTCAGTTCCAAGTCTACTATCTCTTGAAATATCCATTAGTTCGGGGGAGTAAATTTGTTTTCCATCCATAATGCTGCGGATTGAGCAGATTAACTCCTTGCTTGGATTATCCTTCAATAAATAGCCATTTACACCAGCTTTTAGTGCACGGTCTATATAACCATTCCTAGCAAATGTTGTTAAAATGATTACCTTGCATCCAGCTGGCATTAATGCTTCAGCTGCCTGAAGTCCGCTCATTTTAGGCATTTCTATATCCATGATACAAACATCAGGCTGCAATCGGTACACAAGAGTAACAGCCTCTTCCCCATTCCTAGCCCGACCAACCACTTCCATATCCTCTTCCAAATTAAGAAGGGAACCTATTACCCCTAACAGCATCTCCTGATCTTCAGCAATGACAATTCGAATCATTTTAGTTCTCTCCTTCTGAAAGCTACTATTAAACAGAAACTCCCCATAAATAATGGGGAGCTCTATTTAGTAAAGTTACAATTCAGGTTTTATTTGAACAGAAACTCTTTTTTTAGCTAACTCTTTAACGTCTTTAAAGCTTACGAAATTCTTAGTTTTTTCATCCCATAAACGGAAACGGAGCGACTTTAAACTTGTAGCAAGTGTAATTGTTGGTACGTTTTGTAATGGAGGTGTATTATTATGTGCTTCTTCTAATTTATAGTTTGGGACTCTAGGGCTTAAATGATGAACATGGTGATAACCAATATTCCCAGTCAAGAATTGAATAAATTTTGGAAGCTTATAGAAGGAACTTCCCTCCACAGCTGCCTTTACATATTCCCATTCTTTATTTTCCTCAAAATAAGAATCTTCAAAAGTGTGCTGAACGTAAAACAGCCAAATGCCTAGTGACCCTGATAGCAAGAAAATAGATCCTTGTACTAAAAGCACCGACTGCCATCCAACTGTCAAGCAGAGCATTCCAATTAATGCAACCAATAAAACGTTCGTCAAATAAGTATTCAAGCGTTCCTTCCTTCTGGCCCCTTTGCGATTAAATCTATTTTTTAGAAGGAAAACATAGATTGGCCCCAATCCAAACATAACGAAAGGATTACGATAAAAACGATATGCTAAACGAAGTCTAAGCCGTGCTGCCAAATACTCATCCACTGTAAGTGTCCAAATATCTCCTGTACCACGCTTATCCAGATTACCACTTGTAGCGTGATGAATAGAATGCTCATGCCCCCATTGATCAAACGGGAATAAAGTTAAAACACCCATAGCTGTTCCAACTATTCGATTGACGCGACGGCTTTTAAAAAAGGAATGATGGGTGCAATCATGAAAAATAATAAAGACTCTTACCAAAAACCCAGCTGCTAACACTATTGGCACTAATGCTAACCAATAAGAAACGGACAGACATATATAGGCAAGATACCATAATGTAATAAATGGAACGATTGTATTAATGATCTGCCATGTACTTTTCATTGTTGTTGTTTTTTCAAATGGAGCAACTTGTTTTTTTAAAGTTTTCGTATTTTGTAAGTTCATTTTATTTGAAATTTCCTTCCTTGTTATGTGTGCTTAAGTGAATGATACACGAAAAATAATGGACTTGTTAGTAGCATGTATCATGTACATGGTATGATACTTGTCATATACCATTAAGCTAAAAGGGAAAATATATTCATTATCCGTATAAAATTCAAAATAAAAGATGATTTGTTTGATTTTTCAAGTATAATGAACGATATTCAGATTTTGCATATGATGATTTTTTTAAGAGAATCCTATACGTAAATCGGATAATACTAAAAAAGAGGTTAATTCATGAGTAAAAAAAGTTTTGAGGATTATCAGTTAAGCAAGGAAATAAAAAGAGCACTTGCAGTGTTAAAATATGAAACCCCAACAGAGGTTCAAAATGAAGTAATACCATTAGCATTGGAAAATCAAGATCTTGTCGTTAAATCTCAAACAGGTAGTGGCAAGACCGCATCCTTTGGTATACCTATCTGCGAAATGGTTAAATGGGAAGAAAAAAAGCCACAGGCATTAATTCTTACACCTACAAGGGAGCTTGCTGTTCAAGTCCGAGAGGATATAACAAATATTGGAAGATTAAAGCGGATTAAAGCTATGGCCGTTTATGGAAAAGAGCCTTTTACGAAACAAAAAGAAGAATTGAAACAAAAAAATCATGTTGTCGTCGGTACACCCGGACGTGTCCTTGACCATATCGAGCGAGGGACCCTTGTTTTAGACCAAGTTAAGTATCTTATCATTGATGAAGCTGATGAAATGCTTAATATGGGATTTATTGACGATGTGGAAACAATAATAAAGGAGCTACCTTTAGACAGAGTAACGATGGTTTTTTCTGCTACATTGCCTGAAGATGTAGAAAATCTCTGCCACAAATATATGAAAAAGCCTATTAATATCGAAATTGCTGCAACTGCAATAACCACAGATAGTATTGAACACCAATTAATTGAAGTTAAAGAGGGAGATAAGATTTCACTTCTTAAAAGCATTACAATCGTTGAAAACCCTGAGAGCTGTATCATTTTCTGCAGAACTAAAGAAAGCGTAGATACAGTGTATACCGAATTGGAAAGATCCCATTATTCTTGTGAAAAAATCCATGGAGGTTTAGAGCAAGAGGAACGGTTTGCTGTGATGGATGGTTTCAAAATGGGGAATTTCCGTTATCTTGTCGCAACCGATGTTGCCGCAAGAGGAATTGATATTGATAATGTAACACTTGTTATCAATTATGACACTCCAATGGAAAAAGAGGGCTATGTCCACCGAACAGGAAGAACTGGTCGTGCCGGTAATAAAGGAAAAGCCATTACATTTGCGACTCCCTATGAAAAGAAATTTATAAAAGCAATAGAAAAGTACATTGGCTTTGAAATACCTGTAAGGGAAGCTCCTACAAATCAGGAAGTTGCTAAAGGAACAGCCGCTTTCGAAGAAAAAATGAGTGGACGCAGGATCGTGAAGAACAATAAAACTGCTCGAATTAACCAAGATATTATTAAACTTCATTTCAGTGGTGGAAAAAAGAAGAAGATTCGAGCTGTAGATTTTGTCGGAACTATAGCGAAAATTCCTGGAGTAACAGCAGATGATATTGGTATTATTACTATCCATGATAATATGTCATATGTTGATATTCTTAATGGAAAAGGCTCACTTGTTCTACAAGCAATGGAAAATGCAACAATCAAAGGTAAGAAACTAAAAGTGAGCAAAGCAATTAAATAATTTAATCAATATTGCTGAAGAAAATACCCAACTAAATAAAATAAGGGAAGTGATGAAATATCTAAATCACTTCCCGATTTTTACTTAGCTGTATTACATGAACCATTTATTTTTTAGATTTTACTTTCAGAACCCTATTTCCTATCTTTAGTTAAATTATAAATCCGCTGTACACCATTCCAATATTAATGACGATATGAAAAATAATACTTGGATAGATGCTGTTTGTTTTAAGTGTGATTAATGCATAAATTATCCCTGCAACTGAAATCAACAAACTGAGGGGAAGAGAAAAACCAATCGCGAGATGGAGAAGTCCAAAACCAACACTTGTAACAAAGATAGCATACCCTGTCGATGTGAATTCATTAAGAGCCGAAAGCATGACCCCTCTCCAAATAACTTCCTCAAAAACGGCATTAATTAGAGAAAAAAATAAACAAAACCAGAAAAGCGATACGATATATTCTACATCTTTTTGAACAATAAAAAACAAATATACGATTCCGTTAACTACTATTCCAATCATCCAAAACCAAAATGTATTAACCTTATGAAACGGCAAGTTGATCGGGTTTTTCCAATCAGGTTTTCCATTATACCAAGAAACCTTCTTCTTAAAGAGGAGTAAATGAAAAAAGATTCCTAGTAAAATAACAACAAGAAAAAGACGATTAACAATAATTTTGTATTCCTTTGAAATTGTCATCGTTTCTATGAAATTATTAGACACTATAAATATCACAAAACTGATTAAAAATGTTAACAGTAACGATGTAATAAATCGTTTTTCTTTATTTGTAATGAATAATAATAGGAATCCCAAAAATACAAAAGACGAAAACACTACTTGATGATAAGAAATAGAGATAATACCTAAAAAAAACAAAGCCGCAGTAACAATTAACATAAAAATCCCCCCTTTCAAGGTTAATCACTAAGCAACTGTCTTATGAATTAATTCATTTACACCCTAACTCTTATATTCAACATAAAAACTGTTACATAACTTTTATATTTGATTTTAACATAAATATCCAGTAACCTTACTGTTTAATTTTAGAAAAAACAGAAGGACAGTCCTTTTGCTTCATTATTGAAAACAAAGAACCGTCCCTACTTCGACGCTAAATTATATAACTCAAACATTTCTTGATAAATTGTTGTATGAACTGATTCGGTATCAAAAATCAATCCATCAAAGGTCAAAAACAACTGCTTTATACATGGATTCATTTCCTGTAAATTTTCACCTTCCATTTAGTAATCCGTTTCTAGTCGTAACTTCACCCGATCTGCGATTAAATAGTAGTTTGAATAATGGACAGGGATCGATTCTTCATTATAAATAATTTTATCTACTAAAATGATAGGTGTCATTCGATTAACCTCTAGATGTTTTTGTACCTCTTCTGTTGGATGTACAAATTCAAGATCCTTACAAACCTTTTTAAAATTTATTCCATACTCGTCGTTAATAATCTTAAAGGTTGAACTGTCTGATGTTATTTTGTTTTCTATTGCGGGATAAAGTGCTGTTGGAAAGTATGCATAATCCAAACTTAAAATTTGGTTATTTCGATAGACTTTTCTTACTAATTCAATGTACTCATCGAATTGATTATTAAATTTATTGTTAATATGGGGTGTACCCTTTATTTTCTCCATTGAAATAATATCTTTAGTAATAAAATCACTCTTTGTCGTCAAGCCTTCGGTGTATCCCTGAAAATGTAAAAGGTGAATCTCTTTACGAAACGTATTCACAAATGTACCTTTTCCTCGAATAATTTGAAGAACACCTTCGTCTACTAATTCTTTTATAGCACGACGTATAGATATTCTGCTAGCTTGAAAAATTTCACATAATTCAGCTTCAGTAGGAATTTGATCACCTTGATTTAGCTGATTCGTTTCAATATATTGTTTAATTCCAGTCATGATTTCTTCATATAAATAATTTTGAATTTGTTCGCGGTTACTCATTTAGTTCGCTCCTATATTTTTAACGTTACCATTAATTATACATTAACATTGTATGGTCGTTAAACTTTTTGTATTTCTTTTGGGTAACCGAATCCACCGTATTCTTGGCAAGTCTTTTCAGCTGACCTTGTTCCTTTCTCAATCGCAACTTCTATGTCATCACCACTCATATAAGAAGTTAAAAAGCCTGCGATTAAGCTATCACCTGCACCCATTGTGTCAACCACTTCAATTTTCTTTACCTTCTGCTCATAAATCTCTCCATTTTTGATAAAGATCGCTGGTCTTCCTCCTCTAGTCAACCCAATGATTTCAAACCGAAAAGAACTTAAATCTTTAATGAAACGGTCAAAATATTCATCTGAAAGCTCTGCAGCTGAGAAAAAAGCATAAGAAATATACGGAGCAATTGATTCAATATAAGGCAGGTCCTTCCTATTTGAAAAGTCATACGATACTTTTGACACTTGTGACAATTTTGGCAGTTCACTTTCCATGGAGGAATAGCAGCTCACATGGCTTAAATCAAAGGTTTTTATAAAATCCAGCTCTTCTTGAACGAGCTGAATTTTAAATTTATGCTGTACGGTATTTTTAGGCCCACCTACAAATATACGGTCATTATCTTCTGTTAATGTAACTTGCGGCTGTCCAGTAATACCAAATACGTCACGTGAAAAACGATAATCGATCCCTTCTTGACTAAGTACATACTTAATATGATTGGCAGGCTCATCGTTCCCAAATATTCCAATATACGAAACTTCACCAGCCCCATTACGTTTGGCATTTACTGCTACATTGACACAATTACCTCCAGGATAATATTTATTTTGATCCAAATAGCAGTCAACTACGTTATCACCAATTGAGATTAATTTCATAAATCTTCATCCTTTCACAGAGCCTTCTGCAAGACCTCTAACCAAATATTTTTGTAAGAATATAAGCAGAACAATCATTGGTACTGTAGCAATAACCATTCCTGATAGCAGTACTCCCCAGTCTGTACGAAGAGCATCTCGAAAGACCATTAACCCTGATGGGATCGTTTTTAATTCATTCGAATTAATGAAAACGGTTGCAAATAAGAATTCATTCCAAGCGAAATATGCGGTTAAAATAACAGATGTAAAGACAATAGGTAATGATATTGGCAAATAAATACGCCAATAAATCCCGAATTCAGTACAACCATCCATCAATGCTGATTCAGATAACTCTTTAGGTACTGTTAAAAAGAAAGCCCGAATCAATATAATCGTTAAAGGTAATCGATAGGCTACATAGGTCAAAATGAGTGCCCAATGTGTATCTATTAAGTTTGTTATTGTTAAAATTTCAAATAAAGGAATTAAAGCAACTTGTGGATTCATCATTAACCCACCAATAGTAAATAAGAGTGCGGCGTCAATCCATCGATTTTTATACCTAGATAATACGAACGCAGCCATCGAACCTATTATGACGGTTAGAATAATTGTTGAAGCGGTTACATACATACTATTGACAAAATAGCTCGAAATCCCTTTCGACCATGCTAGGGAATAGTTTTCAAACTTCCATTCTGTTGGTAAAGCCCAAACATTACTGTAGATTTCCTGATAACTTTTAAATGATGATATAAACATCCAAAATAGTGGATATAGAATGATAACGGCAAAGCTCAGCAAACCGAGAAATACGATATTTTTGGTGATTCGTGTCTGAACTGGGATTTTCATTTTATTTGTAGGAACGGTACTAGGGAAAGTTGACTTCTTCAAATTCGTTTTTATCATATGTTTCAATCCTCCTTCCCTGTTTTCGATATTTTGATTTGTATGAGCGCAAATATAGCAGATAATAAGAAGATAAGAGATGCTAATGTTGATGCATAGCCCATGTCATCTTTAACGAAGCCTGTTTGATACATGTGAACCGCTAATGTCATGGAACTATTTCCTGGACCACCATTTGTGAGAATGTAAGGTTCATTAAATACTAGCATAGATCCAGTCACAGTAACTAATAAATTAACAAACATAGCTTCTTTCACTTGTGGTAAAGTGACACTAAGGAATCTTCGTATTTTTCCAGCACCATCTATCTCTGCAGCTTCATATAACTCTTTCGGAATTTTCTGAATCGCAACGATAAACAACATCGTAATTAGCCCAATACTTTGCCATTGGGACATTGCGATAACACTATATATGGCAGTTGTTGAATTACCTAACCAAGGCTTGGCTAAATGATCTAATCCAATAATCTCTAGGAAACTATTTAATAACCCAATTTGGGGATTATAGACAAATCCAAATAATAAGGCAATAACAGAGATTGAAATCATGACTGGTATAAAATAAATAACTCGTAAAGCCGGAGCAAAGCGTCTAAAAAATTTATCCTCTAAAATAGCAGCTAGTGCTAAAGCAAAGAACACTTGCAGTAACACGGAAATGATGGCATATTTGACATTGTTATTTAATGCAATGATGGCTACCTCATCAACAAGTAATTCTTTCATTTTACTCAAACCAACAAACTCTTTCGATTGAGAAAATACACTAAATTCAAAAAAACTATTATAGAAGTTTTGAATAAGTGGTATGTAAATAAATAGTCCTAATAATAAAATGGCTGGTAACATGAATAAGATTGGTGTTATATTCCCCTTTTTTACCTTCATTACAAATCCCCCACCCTTCTTTTGAAGAATTGCCCTAACCTTTTCATATCTTAGTTAGGGCAATTGTATCTTTTTATTGGTTACGTAATTTAGCAGCTGCTTCCTGTACTTTAGCCATAATCTCTTCTGGTGTAGTTTGACCGGTTGCTA
Source organism: Metabacillus sp. (assembly GCA_035645575.1). Classification (GTDB taxonomy): domain Bacteria; phylum Bacillota; class Bacilli; order Bacillales; family Bacillaceae; genus Metabacillus. The sequence continues at coordinate 22,678 of DASQMK010000604.1, read as the reverse complement.
ATTCTTGACCACCTCGCATGAAAATATCAGCAATTGATATATCAACCGCATTATCAAACCAAGGGGTCGCATCTGATGCTTCTAGAATAATTTGATAGGCTTCTAGACTTGTTGGATTGGAGGTTTCTTCCGTTACACCGCCTTTAATAGCGTTCAACTGACCATCTGCTTTCGTAAATGCTTTAGCAGTTTCCTCTGAAGTCAGGAATTTTAAAAACTCTACGGCTTCAGGTGGAGCATTTTTACTTAACATCCATCCTTCTGGTGCACCAGTAAGTGATTTAGGTCTTCCTTTTCCATTTTCAACTGCAGGGAAATTAAAGAACCCAAACTCCACATCGCCAGCTTCCTGTACATATTTAACCTCAGCAAATTGCATATATAATATTGGAACTTCACCAGCAGCAAACATGTTTCGAGCTGCTTCATGATCAATAGCCGTTGAAACATCACCCATGTAAGTGGTTAACTCTTTAAAGATTTCTAGACCACGAATATATCCTGGATCTGTAAATTCAGCCGTCTCAATGTTATAGTCTTTAAGAAGTACATCATTGTCTATGACTCTATCAAAAATAGTTCCCATGTAATGAGAGATTGCCCATCCATTTGTTAAACCTTCTACCAATGGTGTCTCATAGCCAGCTTCCTTCAGTTGGTCTAACGCATTGATAAGTTCATCATATGACCCTGGTACTGCTATATTATTTTCTTCAAATATTTGTTTGTTATAAAAGAAAGCTTTACCGTCAACAGTAAACGGTATTCCATACGTTACATCATCAAACGTAAATCCAGCATATTGAGACTCGATAATATTACCTGACCATTCTGTATCCTCCGCCATTATATCATTTAGCTCCATAATACGTCCGGAGCTTACTAGATTTGCGGCAAAAGTGTCTGACCATGAGGTGAAAACATCAGGAAGATCATCATTTGAAACCATTACTCTAATCTTTTCTTTATAAGAATCATTTAAAACAGCATCAACATTAATTTTCACATTAGGATGCAGCTTTTCAAATTCTGCAATTTTTTCATCATAAAATGATTTTCTAGGTTCATTCGGCCATCTATGAAAGAAATCAATCACTACTTGATCACCCTCAGATACTTCGCCATTGCTTTCATTGGAGGAAGAACATGCTGATAAAAACATAGAGCTAGCTAAAATAATAACTAAAAAGCTTAATAACTTTTTCATTAAATTATTTCCTCCTCGTAACCAATTTTTAGAAGATTAATATTCCATTTTCCACATATATCTTCTTACTGATAATGGATGTCCAGTATGTTCAGCTAAACCATCAGCGTATAAGCGTAATACAGGACCCGCTAGAGCTGTACCGAAATACTCTTTAAGGTCCTCGTCCACTCCACTATAATCAAACTCTTTAACGTTTACAACTTCAACTTTTTCACTATATTTCGTGACAAAATCAAGAGCACGTTGATCAAGCGGTGTACTTGGTCCCTCTCCAACTACCATTAAAAATGGTACATCAAAATCAGTTACTTCAAAAGGTCCATGGAAATATTCTCCTGAATGAATAGCGTTTGAGTTGATCCAAAGCATTTCCATCAACAAACAACTTGTGAATGAATAAGCATGGTGGATATATGCTCCACTTGCCATTGTGTAGATAACCTTATCACGCTTATACTTCTTTCCAAATGCGTCAGCTACATCCTTATGCTTTGCTTGGTTGCTTTCAATTAACTGACCTAGGTTAGATAATTGTTCCACACCACGGAGATATTTTTCTTCCCCAGTAAGTTGATTAAGTAATTTAAAGAGTAACGTGTAGTACACCCCTATTTCGCCATCAATTGCATCAGAGCCATCTTTGTAATTGTAATGTACAGTATAGTCTGATTCTTGACAAAGAGGAGATTCAATTTCCATTGAAATGGCAACAGTTAAGGCACCTTGTTCTCTAGCATATGTAGCAGCTCCAACTGTTTCCGGCGTTGTACCTGAATGAGATCTTAATATCACAAGACTGTTTTCACCCAATGCTTTTGGTGCACGATGAATAAATTCATTTGAAGTATAGACAAAGCTTGGCATGTCAGTATCTTTCGTAACGAAGTAATCCCCTAATGAAAGCGCTGCCATTGAACCACCACAGGCAACAAAGAAAATGTTTTTAATATCCTTCCCTTTCACAGCCTTGATAACGCTCTCAATTTGTTCTACATGTTCTTTTTTCATAAATTTAACTCTCCCTTCAAGTTTTAACTTAGTTTGGTAGTGAATTTTTGTCTTCATCTAACCCCTAAGTTTTTATGATGTCATATAACATCATCTATAAGTCTATAGTACATCATATGATGTCATAGGTCAACAGTTTATTTTAAATCTTCCAACAATTATATTTTTCTGAATTTAATAAGGGATGAGGTGATAAAACCTATTCTCATCCATTTGGGAAAAGTATCTGTTTTAAGAGGAGTTAAAAATTACTGGCAATGGAAAATTCACAAAGAAAATAGCAGCCAAATAAAATTGGCTGCTATTGTGGGTTTGCGATTCTATGGAACTAGGTAATCGGATTATATCCTTTTAGTTAGATTCTTATATTTAACACGACACTTGATCGACACTCCCTTATTCTAAACTCTTCTTCTTTAAACTTAGGATCGGATGACTTATACCATTTGCCTAAATTTATTTTAGCATCCTATTAAAACGAACCTAGGATCATGTTGTAATCTCTAATCTCCTTAATTTTATAAGTTTCTTATTTAAATGCTTTTTCGATAAAAGGTGCAAAAATTCTCCAATGTTAAATATGAAAAAAGTATGTTTTGTCAAAGTATGCGCTTACCCAGGAAATTTTACGGTTTCTTCAATTACAGATAGCTAAGTGTATTCCTGATAAAGAATACTCACTTCAAGGGGTCGGCATGTTTAAGTATAACTACTCTATACACTCCAACGCTCTAGGGTGGTTATTTTTTGTACGTTAATATAGATAAATTAGCAGCTTAGAAGACGATTCGGCGTAGTGGCCAATTTTAAGTATGAAGTATAAGGGCAACTACGACTCTGTCTTCGCCTTCATACTCGCCAATCGGCGAGTTTTCTTTATCACTAATAGATATGATGGATAATACTAAACTTGCAAATGCTATCATGACTATTTACGTTTGAAATACTGTCATCTTAAGCATCACCCCCTTTCAATCCGGGGTAAAGATGACCACCCTCTGAGTTTACCTAACTATTGCACTATTTTTCACCTATTTCTTTATGATTTTATAAACTTTTTGAAAAACTAAAAGCAGTAGAATTATGAAGGAACTAAAATAGGAATCAGAATTTCACAACCGCTTATTTCTACACTACAGCCTTCTATTTTACAAATAAATCTAGCAGCTCTTTGGCACTATGTACTTCTTTATCTGGCTTATAGATAGCATTGGCTGGTATACCCTTCTTACGATGGTTCATCCAGACCGCCTGCCAGCCTGCTTGTTTTGCTCCGATAATATCTTTTTCAAAATTGTCCCCGATATATACCGTTTTGGTTTGATCAAGGTCCATTTTCTCTTCAATAAAATTAAATACTTCTCTTTTTGGTTTTGCATGACCAATCGTTCCAGAAATAAACGTCTTTTCTTCAGGAATCCAGCTACTTAGGCCGAGTTGCTTTATTTTCATTGCTTGGTGTTTTTCCTCACCATTGGTAAGAATCCCAAGCTGTTTTCCTTCTTTGTAAAGTATATTTAGCAGTTCTTCCACTTCTGGAAACAATGTAATGTTTTTTTGTTCGGCAACATACGTTTCATGAAAAATAGCCGCTCTTTCCGTATCTATAGGAATGTTAAAGTCCTTAAATGCAGCGATAAATCGTCCGGTCTGCCATTCAAATTGTGATATTTCACCTGCTTCGCTTTGATCAAATAAAATCTCACTATATTTTCGACTAGCTTTATATAATTGGTCAATTTCTTCGTTTGATAATGGCTCTTGAAACAGCTTTCTCACAGTTTTATGAAAAGATTGTGCTTGATCATATAGTGTGTCATCAACATCAAATATTATCGTATCCATTCGTATAGCCCTCCTCATATTAGTATGATATCACTTATCTATGCTTGACTCAGTAGCAATTTGTTTTTAGTTAGTATATTTGCTGAGGAAGAAATTTGTAAAAAACGGCTAGAGTAGTCTAAATTGTTCCTGTTGAGATAGGAGACACACTGCTTTTATAATCTAATTTTTAAATGTTAATTATAGGATCTTTTAGCCTTGTTCTTTTTAGTTTACATAATATTATTCTAGTAAATAAATTATTCCGAAAGTAAATTTATAATAAGTAATAGAAGCACCTATACTTTCACTAATACCCCCCCTTTTCTTTCCCAATATGGAGTCAATTTGTTTTTCATCGATATATATTCCATTACGGTACATGTTCTCTAGCATATTAATATACTGTTTTACTGATATCCACTTCAATTTCTTTTCGCCATTTTTTTAATTGATTATTCTTTAAACTCCACATATTTAACCTCCTTTTAAGATCTATTTGGATTGGTATTTTAGTCTAATAATTATTTCATGAATGACGCTCGCTTATATTCATGTTCAATTCCTTTTTCTAACTTCGATCAATTTCCTTACCACTCCGAAGCTTTATTCAGCTTCGCTTACAGATTCATAATTTAATTTTGTTCCAATGTTGTCAGCGTGGTAGTCAACCGCGAAGTCCTCATCTATTCCAAAAGGAAATCCATTTAGCCTTGTTGCAACCTAAGAGGCAAAACGTTCGCTTCTATTTATTGTCGAATGTGCATTGTAAATGTGCACAAAATTAAAAAACCGCTCATTTCCAAAAGAAGTAAGCGGATTTTTTATGTTCTAAGAACTCACTCCGATGTCGTCATAGATGCCTGAACATCGGGATTAATTGCCGTTTGAGGATAGTTAATTTGTTCTCCGAATTCTACCCAGTCGAGATTTGCCATCATCAACAGATAGCGTTTACCGGTGGACGGGTCGCTGATGATGAGGTGGTCACGACCAGCTGTTTCTACGCGTCCGTAGTAAATCATTGCATTCCATTTGTTGTTACCTTGATAAGTAAAATAGAAAGTACCGATTTTACCTTTATTGTAACGTAGGATATTTTCGATAAATGATTCTTCCATCATGCCTCCCTGCCCAGTCCCGACCGGAACCACTGGGACACCATAGGAAGGTCCCATAGTCGCAGGGAGGACGCCAGGTTGTTGTGTATTACTTTCCCGCATCATTGAAGTGGGATTAAAACCATGATAATAATTCATTGGATAATAATTAGAAACTCCACAAGTCATGAGATAATTAAACTCCTTTTTAATTTATCTGTAAAACTCTGGGCAATAGCCCGGTACACCGATATAGAAACAATGACTCTTATGTGCAAAGTCGAACTGGGTCATGGGTGATCTTGGCATCGTAGGGGTACAAGGTGCCCGGAATTTTTTCCCTGGACTGGGGTTAAAAAACCACAAACTCATTCTGGACCGTGCTTCCCTATTACCATGCAACAAATTCCTAGCCCTCTGGAGATCAGCTTCGTTGGGACGTTGTGTATACAATGTTCCATTTAAGACGGGCTCGAAGTGAGGAATATCAGTTCCAGGTATGGTTTGATAAATCGCGTGTCTGATATTGCGCAACCCTTTGAAGTCAGGAGCACAGTCAGCCTCGACCCGATTGGACACAACTGTCCCCACCATGTTCATCCCTTCGACACCTTCACCGGTCGCTTCCGCCAGCATGAGCCTCGCTAATTCCTCCACGTCACGTGAAGTATGTTTTATTCGTCTCCCCATTTTCTCACTCCCTTCGTCTTATAAAGATAAATTATTACCAGAAGTTGGTTTTGGTAACTTGCCTATTTGCCCAAATTTTAGGAATTGTTCCTTTCAATTATTCATTAGCTGTTGATTCCGTCACGTGAATAAATTTACGATTAGATTTGTTGTATAAAAAAGCTGATTTCGCAAGCTTTGTTGCTTTGTAATAAGGATTGGTATGGTTGATTGGAGCTCCAGGATTCTCGCTTCAATCAACCAAATCAGTTTATGTAGTACCTTATCCGCTCGTTCATCCTCTTTTGTGTATTTTTGTACATTTGCGGCTTTTTGGATGCAAAAGCCGATTGCATCCAATAATGCAGTCGTCCCTCCTACCTCGTAATCCGCTTTGGTCATTGGAGATATTTCTCTTACATTAATTCGGTCATATAAGATTTCATAATGGTTGAATAGTACACTCGTGGCAAAAGCTGGTTATGGATCGAGATAGTTTAACATGTAAGTCATTTCTCCTTCTTTGTTAAACATATTTTATTATCATTTTTCTACTTCCCATCTGAACTCTCTACAAAATCTTATGACTTTTGTCATTGAAAACCAATTTATCCACCCTTGAGTTACCTAAGTATCGCAATTCTATTATAACACGAATAAGAACATGTGTTCTATCGCAATTTCTTTATTCAATAAATCTATTACTGTTCTTTTACCTCCAAAACTAGAAAAAGAAAACTTTACACCTTCAAACTAACACTTTGATCTTTCCTTTATTTACTTTTCAGGGACTACCCAATAAAACTCATTTCACCAATTTCTTTCATAGGTAAATTGTAGTTAAGCTTATCCTTCCCAAGACTGATGTTGTACCCTTTCTTGCAGCACGAGCAGCTCCTCGCTCCACAAGTTTAAATATTTAAATGCAAATTCACAAAAATATCATTAAGAGAATAGCTTCAAACAAACTTAGTTGATATTTCATACATCTTACTATTCCAACGAACACACTAACCTTCTTCTAATCCGATCAAAATTCAAAAAGAAATTCATATTATTTCCGCTTTTCTCCAACAATTTTAAATATAAATAACTCAGATTTAAACTAAATTTAAAACTGCTAATGTATCATTTAATTTAATTAAATTTAATTATGTGCTAACCAATATGATTAATTTAGTCAAAAATAGAAAGTTGAGGGAAACAAATGACATTTTTGAAAAGCTGTACTTTATTCATAGCAGTCATTTCTTTTACTGTTTTATTATCGGGTTGTGGGAAAGGTGAAACCATAGATAACGCGGATCAATATATTTCAACAGTGGATCAAATGGACATTCCAGATGATGTGGAAGTCATTGGGTTGGGAGAAGCAACACATGGGAACATTGAATTTCAAGAGTTAAAAAAACAGGTCTTTGAAACATTCATGAAAAAAGAAAATGTCCGCGTCTTTATCTTAGAAGGTGATTTCGGAGGCGGGCAGCAGATTAACAAATATATAGTAAATGGAGAAGGTACTGCAGAAGCCGCTGTAAATATCCTTGATTATAGTATTTATAAAACCGAACAAATGATTAATCTTGTTCAATGGATGCACGATTATAATGAGTCGGTTAAAGAGGATGAGAAAATACGTTTTTATGGTAATGATATGCAGCGATATGACTTCAGTAAAAAGGAACTACTTGATTATTATGCTGGTGTAAACAAGGATGCTGCAAATAAGTACGCAGATCAATTAAAACATGTTTCCAACGAAACGATGCGAGAATTAACAACTGATCAGTTAGAAAAAGTAGATGAAACGATCAATGATATCATTCAAGATTTACAATCTAATAAAGCGAATTACTTGGAACATTCATCTCCTGATGACTTTGCGTTTGCCACAGCCTATGCACAGAATATGAAGCAGCGTACACAACTGTTTTTAAATGAAGAAAACTACACAGATCTTCGCGACCAATATTTAGCTGAAAATTTACAATGGATTATTGAATTTGAAAAAGACCATGGACATGATAAAGTATTCTTCACCGGACATAATGGACATGTCGAAAAAACGTCTGCCTCACTTGCTGGCTATAAATCGATGGGACATTATTTAGATGAGGTATTTGGAGAGAAGTATTTTGCAATAGGTACTGATTTTATAAACAGCAAATTTCAGGCATTGAACAGAGGTTCTGACAAACGCAAAATTTATACACTTAAAAATCATAATGATTTAGTTGATGCATTCAGTGGAGTTGAGCAAAATATCTTTTACGTTGATTTTGAAAAGAGCCGTGAGTCGGATGAATTGTTGACTATCATTTCAAGTAATCAAAAAATGGCAAATATAGGCGACGACTTTCGCGTATGGTATAAGCTATTAAAGAGGTTTTATACGATTGAAATGGTGCCTGATCAGGCTTACGACGGCATTATCATAGTAAAAAAAGCAACACCAACTAAAGTGTTAGAATGAAACGAGATGGAGAGAAATTCTTATGAGTGTAGGATTGACACTTTTTTTCTTCTAAAAATATGTTAATCTTTTTCTTTTGTTCATTTTCAAATTTATATCTAACAAAAATAAAAGATGTAACCCAAAAGTTAACAGAATGACAAAATGATATAGATGCAATGAATATGGGTAATTTCTATGTCGTTAAATATGACACCAGTGAGAAAATTATATTGGCAGGTAGCTTTAAATTTATAATTTTCATGATTTAGAAATTGCTTTTTAATAATGTATCTATTACCTGTTTCATTATTCAAAATAAACAAGATTAGATTACTAAACTCGATAATACAAAAGCTTTAAGAATTTTCTTATGATATAACGTAGGATTTACATTTTGTTTCTTAGAGATACTGGAAATGAAAACAAATACTATATCTAAGCTAGTGGCTCCAAATATTAAAATTAAAAAGTTTATTATTATAAGTGAGAGGTTTGAAAGCAAATGAAAGAATTTCCAATATATTCTTCTTCTATGAAACCCATTATATATTTCTAAAGATAACTCTAACTATGGCTTTAAAATCTTTCTAACTTTACTACATAAAATTAAGATCACATATTTTCAAAGGTCGCGTTAGGGTAATTTGGTTTCTTTCGAAAGATAGAGTAGACCATATCAGTCTACTCTATCTCGAACTAAATTTATAAATTCTACCTAAGTAAGCTATTCCCAGCATAGTGTTTGAGAAGAACGATTGGTTCTGTTGTTGAGTGATTCGTAACCGTAACACCTGTCTTTGCTGCTGGTTCGGTAACAAAGAATTCATCGTTTGTTAATTGTCCGTATCGGATCATTGAAGGTGTTTCAATGTCCCAAACCCCGAACTTACCATGCCCCTGCAGCATATAGAAGCCATATGCTGCACTGTCAGTGATTGTTACAGTTTGACCAGGGAAGACGGTAAGTCTTTTCGCTGACACAACATTACTTTTATAACAAATCCATTCTTCCACATATCCTTCTGCCTGCATTTCTTCTAGCGGACGGACAGGCTTAGGAGCCATAAAATAATTTTTATAAAAATCAGGATCCGTATTTTTCTCCCAGTCTATGATACTCATTAAATAGTCGTAATTTCCAACCTCTTCTTCAGGTGTATCCTTCCATAGTAATTCCTCTGGTACTGCGTGTTCCCCGTGTAAGACTGACTGGTACATCGCATAAACATCTGAAGCAAATTGCGGCTCATATGTACAAAGACTTCCTGGAGCGTGTAGAATCCCTGGAGGTACATCCCAGCCTGTATCTAAGGTTAATTTAAACGACCGGGACAAATCAGTGATTCGATTATCCCCTTTTGAAAAATTCATTAGTGCTTCTTTGATTTGTTCTTTTTCAACTCCTGGATTGATTCCAAAGAAGGTGTAAGGAAATTCTCCGCCATGGTTATTTAATTGAGCTGGATAAAAATACATCTCAGGTTTTCCCTTTTGCCCGACACGTGCAGCTGCTTCATCATTATGATGAATGTGATGAGGAAGTGGTCCAAGGTTATCAAATAGTTTAGAGTATACCGGCCACTCCTTGTACTTAGTCCAAATATCTTCACCAATTGCTCTTTCTTTTAGTTCACTAACAACATCTTTAAGGAGAACTCGTTCTTTTCCGTTGGACGAAACAACATAACTTAACCCTTCATCTTCAGGAGTATCCGGCCCATTTACGGCATTTGTAGTGGAAGCAAACCAACGCTCATTGATTCCACCTCGTGATAAACCCAATACATATAAATCATCAGGATGCAATTTCATCCGTTTACCAGGGCGGCAAAAAGATCGCGGCACCCAAGTCGGCGCGAGTCGTAATACTCCATGTCCCTCTTCTAATAACTGTTCAATTGTGTTTTTCATATTCTATTCCAACCTTTCTTTATTAGAGTTTTAAAGATTACTAGTCTTAATTTATTTTGTGGACCTAAGAAATCCCCTTATTTCTTTGCTTAAACTCACCAGGAGGTAAGCCTGTGAATTTTTTGAAAACGATAGAAAAATACACATAATCTTTATAGCCTACTAGTTCTGGAATCTTTGATGGATTTAAGTCGTGAACAACGAGGAGTTCCTTTGACTTTTCAATTCTTACCCAATTTAAATATTTATTAAAAGTTAACCCTACTTCTGCTTTAAAAAGTTCACTTAAATAAGATTTATTTATATGAAGTTTGCTCGCAATGGATTCAAGGGTAATTTCTCCATGAAATTTTTCATCTATAATCTGTTTGGCTTCTAAAATCAAATCATTGATTGGTTTATTTTGTTTCTTTTCATATTTTTCCGATAGTGTAATTAGCGAAGAAATGATTCTGTACTTAATGTCCTCAATGTTATTGTAGGATTTTATAAAATCATAGAAAGTTAACATTCCATAGTTAGAAGTCAAACCATCAATGTTCGATTCATTTAAAATAGCACCTTCGACAGATCTTAGAATTTCAAAAGATAATCGTTGAGCAAAGACTAAATCCTTTCTTTCCTTAACCAAAGATTCAAACCATTTATTTACTGTTAAAACGATCTCCTTCCGATTGTAACCCCTTACATAACAAAGCATTTGCTCTACTTCTTCTTGCTTCAAAATAGGTTCAGCTAAGTTTTCATTAGTATCTACAGTGCATAAGGATGGTTTGCTTCCAAGTGTTATGGTATTAAAAATTGTTTCTACGTATTGATTGCGTGTTACTAAAAGGTCCTGATAAAGGTTGCTAATTGATAGATGTAGAACAATATTTTCAGAATCACTGACATTGATCAAACTCTCCTCAAGCTTTGATTTGAAGTGAGAGTGGGCTATTTTATCATGAGTTTCTTTAAAACCAACGATACACTGAAATTCATCTTCATTTTGAGTATGGCCAATATTTGATAGAGTGATCAGCTTTTCAAAGGATTTCGTCAGCATCTCCTCAATTTTTTCGTATATGTTTAGACTTAGCTCTTTTAATGCTGTAAAATTCTTGATCTTGCCGTTTACAAATAAAAAAGTCTTACATGATGAAAATTCCTTAAAATGTTTAAGGTCTTCGGTTATGTCAAATTTTTCTGTACCTTTTATAAGCTTATTTATTAAATTAGCTTTAACTAAAGAGACATTATTCTTTAAAAATAAATCCAGCTTTTCTTCTTTTTTCTTTTTTTGCTGAATATCACTTACATTTTTAATGGCTTTCTCCAAAGCATTTTTAAGGTCTTCACGAACAACAGGCTTTAACAAGTAATCCTTTGCTCCGCATTTTATCGCTTTTTGCAAGTATTCAAATTCTGAATAACCACTCAAAACAATCACTTGAATCTCAGGAAATTCCCTCGATAAAATTTCAAGAAACTTCATTCCTCCCATTCCAGGCATTCGCATATCAAGAAGGACCATTTCCGGAGGATTTTTTTTTAGTTCTTCATATGCTTCTTCAGCATTTTGAAATTCTCCTTGTATCATTAAAGGCAATTTTTCTCTGCGTATTTTTCCGATAATACTTCTTCTAACGGCTATTTCATCTTCAATAACAATAAGGGTATTCAATTGATCATCCTTCATGTTAGACTCCCCTATCCTGGAATGTTTCCACTGCAGGGAATTTTATAGTGATAATCGTTCCCTCACCTGCTGTACTCTGAATAATAAAATCTAATTCCTCACCAAAGACCATTTTCAGTCTTGAATACACATTCTTTAATCCCAGACTCTTGCGACTTGAAAGACTAGAAGCAGCCATTCCTGTCTGCTTCATAAATGTGTGAAATTCTTGATATTTCTCCTCTGCAAACCCTACCCCATTATCTTCGATTTTAATAACGACTTTATCTTCTGCACCTGAAACAGTTAATTTGATAAATCCAATCCCAATTTTTTTTTCTACTCCATGTTTGATTGAGTTTTCAATTAATGGTTGGAGAATCATTTTTACCATCATGTACTTCACAAATTGAGGATCTACATCATGCTCGATGATTAATTGATCTTCAAACCTACTTTTAAGAATGAGAAAAAAATCCAGGCAATTTACTACTTCTTGTTGTACAGTTACCTTTTCCCGTTTTAAGTCAATACTATATCGCAGCATTTTACTTAATGCTTGAGAGATATCTGAAATTTCGTAAACTTCTCTATGGTCTGCGATCCCCTCAATTACCTCGAGCGTATTATAAAGAAAATGTGGGTTTATTTGCATTAACAGTGCCTTTAATTCTGCATTTTTTCTATGAATCTCTGATTCATATTGAGTTTTAATTAATTCCTTAATTTTCTTCACCATAGTTGTAAAGCTTCGGGTTAATACATCTGTTTCAATGTTTGCCTTTGGAACATTCATCGTTATTTCAAGATTACCATCCTCTACTAAACTCATATATCTACTTAACTGTTTTATTGGATTTGATAACTTTATTGATAGAATGATGGATAAAATTAATACGAGTAGTAATGAAATGATACTAATAACAAGAATAATGTTTCGTAAAGATTGTAATTGATCTGAAAGAAATTTCTCCTCTAGTGATCCAATGATCAAAAGATCATGCCCCTCAATTTTGCGAGAAACAATCAGCAGTTTTTCCCCCTCTACTACAGTTGAAAAACTCCTATCATTCGAGTTTGCTGCCCTTTCTATTAAATCTTTATTAGCAGACGTACCATTTAAAGTTTGTTTGGTATGGTACAAAATGGTATGATCTGGATTTATGATTTGAACTGAGCTGCCTTTTCTATTTTCAAACTGCTTAAATATATCACCAAAAGAAGCAAGTGTTTTATCAAAAGATATATAACCTATTCTATCTCCATTAAATGGATTAATAACCGGTTTGGAGGCAGTAAAGCTATATTCTCCTCCCTTTTCAATAGGATGTATATCAACGATTAGTTCATCCTTTTTATTTTCAAACATCCGCTTTCTCCACTGTTCATCTTCTGGAGAATCATATGAAAACAAATGAAAGTCCTTCTTGTTATACGAACTATTTATAAAATCACCATTATTAGAAAATATTCTGATACTGTTATATTCGTTTGAAGAATCAAAGGTACTATATAGGTAATCATTCACTTTTTTTATGTTTTCTAATGTATCAACGTTCGTTAACATACTATCCTCATTTAATTGGATATTATTATTAATCACTCTTGCAGAAAAAATCTTTGAATCATTTTCCAACTGCTTTAAATACATTCGGATATTTCTTTCAATGCCTTCTACTAACTGCTCATTACCTTCAGTAACTTCCTTGGTTATGATTCTGGATGTCGTTACATAGGATATTGCTGCTATAATAATAATCGGGATAAGAATAACCAAAATATGTGTAATTAAAAGTTGAAATTGGATACTCTTATTTGTGAAATGTTTAGATAAAAATCCGAAGAAAAGGTTCAATCTTTCCAACTCCAATATTTAATCTATTCATTTTTTATTATAGCAACATTTCCTACAGTGGGAGATACCGTTTTCACACTTGATAAAATTGAAAAACATTCAATCGTTCTATTAAGATGAGTTGAAAAGAAATGATTCTATTCATCTAATTATAGGTAAGAGACAAATTACGATTCCTATTCTCCAGGAAAGGCAATGGTCGTCATTAATGTGTTCTCTGCCTGTGTGGCATCCATTCTACTAAACTGAACGATTATAGGAAGGCTGCTTTCAATTTGCAATGCATAAGGTATACCCCTCTTAATTTTTTTGCCGTTTGCTTCAAGGAATTCAGTTCGTATGTGTTTTGTTCTTTTTCCTTGAGTGATGAATCTAATATTTTCTATAGGCTCTTGTTCCTCAAAATATGCTGTTACTTCTATTTCAGCATCCTGATCATTACAGTTTAAGATACATATTGCTTCATGACTCTCAAGGTTTCCTGAGCTTTTTTCGGGTATAAACCCATCCGGGATATACCATACTGTGGTACCATTCTTTTTCTCTTGCATTATTATTTTCCTCCTTTTAATAGTTTTAGTCGTTCCTTCTTACTTTAAATAATTATCTACATTTTCTTTTGTCACTAACTCAAATGGAATGAATACTTCTTTTTCAACAGTTTCGCCTTTTGCTAATTTTACTGCAGCTTCAACGGATCCTCCACCTTGATCTGTTGAGTTTTGGAATACAGTTGCATCAAGCCTTCCATCTTTAACAGCCTGCAACGCATCAGCGATGGCGTCTATACTAATTAAAACAATGTCGTTTTGACCAGCTTTTTCAAGAGCTTGAAGGGCACCCATTCCCATTTCGTCATTTTGAGCAAAAACGGCATCAATTTTCCCCTTATGAGCTAATAACCAGTTATCCATTAATGTTAATGCTTCTTCCCTTGACCAATTGGCTGTTTGTTCCGCAATAATTTTCAAATCCGGATAATTTTTAAGTGCTTCGACGGCACCATCTGTTCTCTTAATTTCAGCTGCCTGTCCTGGGTGACCATGCATCATCACGATATTTCCTTTACCGCCTAATTGATCTGCAATAAAATTAATTGCGATTTCAGCTGATTCTTCATCCTTTGAACCAACGAATGCATCTGGCTCCGCTGTTGTTACACCATTCACATTAATAACTGGAATACCTGCGGCCTTTGCTTTTTCAATTGCTGGTGAAGATGCTTCTGTTTCAACTGGATTTACAATAATAGCATCTACTCCTTGAGCAATAAAACTGTCTACTTGCTGGAGCTGTTTATCGGCACTTTTTTCTGCATCAGTAATAACGACTTCAACTCCTAATTCTTTCGCCGTTGCTTCAATACCATCCTTAATTTGGACAATAAATTCATTACTTAGATTTAACATGCTAACACCAATGACTATTTTGCCATCATCTTTCTTTTCCTCCGAATTTTCACTTGTACCAGTTGTTTGCGGTCCGCACCCAACTAGCAAAATAGTTATCGATAGGAATACTAAAAAACTTTTTAAATTTTTCATATGCTGTTCTCCTTTTGGTTAATTTTTTGCTTCTATTAACTAGATTTTCTTCTATCGATTAACAGTGCCCCAATAATAATAAGACCTTTAATAATTTGCTGGTAATAGGACGATACGTTAAGAAGATCCAGACCATTATTAATGACTCCTATAATCAAAGCTCCAATAACTGTCCCCATTACGGTACCTACACCACCCATGAGACTTGTTCCGCCAATAACAACTGCTGCAATTGCATCCAATTCATAACCTACACCAACATTCGGTTGTCCCGTGGTGATTCTTGATGCCTGAATTAATCCTGCTAAACCTGCTAAGGCCCCTGAAATGATGTAAACAGATAATTTGATTCTTTTTACATTGATACCTGAGGCACGGGCTGCCTCTTCATTACCTCCAATGGCATAGATATATCGGCCATAGGTAGTTTTTTTGAGAATAAAATATGAAACAATAAATACTACTGCTAAGATAATGACAGGGATCGGAATTCCAAACAATGCTCCGCCGCCGATTAGGTTAAATTCCGGTGAAAGGTTTGAGATTGGGCGCCCTCCACTGATCACCAGAGCTCCACCGCGGGCAATGGTCATCATCCCTAAAGTGACAATAAAAGGCGCTAATTTGGCCTTAGTAACAAAAAAGCCATTTACTGTTCCAATCATTGCCCCGGCAAGAATAGCTAAGATAATAGGAATAAAAAGCGGATACGTTCCAGGATGTGCAAACATAGCTGCAAGACATCCTGTAATCGCCACATAAGAACCTAAACCAAGGTCAATTCCGCCAATCAGGATGACATAAGTAACACCTATTGCGAGAATGGCGTTGATTGCAACCTGATTTAAGATATTCATAAGGTTTAATGGCTGCAAAAAAACAGGTGATAGGATTGAGAAGATGGTGCATACAATCAGCAAGGCTAACAATAATCCATACGTTTTTAAGGTATCACCCTTTAAATTCAAACGATTTTTAAGTCCAAATGCAGAGTTTTTTTCTTTCCTTTGAACATTTAAATTCTCCATAATTTAACTCCTTTTATCTTTTTAACCTCCAACTGCAAATTTCATTATTTTTTCCTGGTTTGCCTCTTCCTTATTTAATTCCCCTGTTATTCTTCCTTCGTGTAATACAAGAATCCGATCACTCAGACCTAGAATTTCCGGTAATTCTGACGAAACCATAATAATCGCTTTCCCTTCATCTGCTAGGTTGCTAATGAGCTGATAGATTTCAGATTTTGCCCCAATATCAATTCCCCTTGTTGGTTCATCTAAAATAAGGACATCGGGATCTCTCAATAGCGACTTTGCGATAACAATTTTTTGCTGATTGCCTCCACTTAAATTTTTTACTAATTGATCACTATGTGGTGTTTTAATCGAGAGATTTTGAATCATATTACTCACGATGTTTTTCTCCTTTTCCTTTGAAACAACTGAAAAACTAGAGATTAAGTGTAAATTTGGCAATGTCATGTTTTCTCTGACTGATAATGGAAGCACTAAGCCGATATGTTTTCGATCTTCACTTACTAAGCCAATTCCTAAATTAATAGCATCTGCGGGTGATTTGATCTCAACTCTTTCTCCATGTATTTTTACTTCTCCCTCATCATAAGGCTCCAATCCAAAAATGCTGTTCACTACTTCTGTTCTCCCAGCACCCATTAAACCAGCGATACCAAGAATTTCTCCTTTCCGAACATGAAAGGATATATCACTGTAAACGCTATCCTTTCTAAGTCCGTTAACACTTAGAATAATTTCGCCTATTGCATTTTCTCTTTTTGGAAATAAATCAGTCAGTTGACGACCGACCATTAAGGAAACAAGTGTATCAATTGTAATTTCATCAGTATCATAGGTTCCTATAAACGTACCATCTCTAAGGATGGTCAACTGATCTGAAATCTTAAAAATCTCATCCATTTTGTGAGAAATATAAATTATTGCGACGTTATCTTTTTTCAAATCATGGATAATAGAAAATAATAGATCTACTTCTCGATCAGAAATGGCCGATGTCGGTTCATCCATAATGATGATTTTTGAGTCATAAGAAATTGCCTTCGCTATTTCAACCATTTGCTTTTCTGATACACTCAAATCCCTCATCAAGGTCTTAGGATTTAAATCCATTCCAATGCGATTTAGTAATTCTTTTGTTTTATCTAACATTGTTTTTTCGTTTACCCAGATCTTTTTTAAAGATGGTTCTTTTCCTAGGAAAATATTTTCAGCAATTGTCATATTCTCTACATATGTTAACTCCTGATGAATCATAGATATTCCCTTGTCTAACGCTTGCTTGATATCATTGAAGTTCACTGTCTCCCCGTTAAAAATAATTTCACCGTCGTACTCCGCATACATTCCGATTAGAATTTTCATTAAAGTGGATTTTCCTGCTCCATTCTCACCCATTAAGGCGTGAACTGTTCCTGGCTTGATATTCAAATCTACATTACTTAAAGCCTTAACACCTGGGAACTCCTTTGTAATCCCTTTCATTTTAAGGATGTATTCTTGTTCCTGCTCCATATGACCCCCCCCATTCATTACTTAACTTGATTGTAGTAGTAAATAAGGTATAATGATATTTAAACAATTCGGAATTTTTATTTATGTTTTTTCGTATTATTCTCACTTATGTAACCGCTTGCTGGTATTGAGACTTTTTTTAGGGAGTTTGCCATAATGAAAAAATGTATTCTATTCTTTGTTTTACTTGTTTTTTTTCAACAGCTTAGTTATTCCTCCCCATTAACTGTTGCCAAAAACCCCAAAAATAACTCCATACAAGACAAAGCTAATGACAAAATTTTGATTGGGGCAACATTTTTAGGTTCTTATGAATTTCCAAACGCGATTAGAAAAATTATGATCAATGAAGCAGAAAAGAAAAAAATTGATCTTATTACAAAAGTAGCAGGTAATAATAGCACACAAATGGATCAGATCAAAGAGATGATTGAAAAAAAGGTCGATGTTCTAATTTTAAATTCGGCTGATTTTGAGGGGAATACGGAAGGAATTAATCTTGCAGTTCAAGAAAAAATACCAGTAGTTGTCGTCAATACACTAGTAAACTCCAATAAACCGGTATCTTATATTGGTTCCAATGATATCGAAGCTGGTGAAATTTCGATGCAATTTATTGCTGAAAGGCTAAATAAAACAGGAAACATTGTTATTTTAAAAGGAAAATCTGAACAATCCTCAACGATCCAACGGAATTTGGGCATTAACAACACATTAAAAAACTATCCGGAAATCAGAGTATTTGAGGAGGTTTCTGGTCAATGGTCTGAACAAGAGGCTTATCATCAATTAGAGAAGTTGTTTGAGAAATATGGGAAGTCAATAAATGCGATAGTCGCCCATAACGATGAAATGGCATTAGGAGCAAGTAAGTTTTTAATTGAAAAAAATTTACGCAATGAAATCTTAATTATTGGCACAGATGGTATTAATGATGCTTTAAAAGCAATAAAAAATGATGAAATTGATGCTACAGTATATCAAGATGCGGATGGGCAGGCAAAACTTTCATTAGAGGCTGCCTTAGTCCTTGCCAAAGGAGGTACGATTGCAAAGTCATACTTTCTTCCTTATAAGTTAGTAACAAAGGAAAATGTAGATTATTATTTAAAGAAAAAAAATATACAATACGAGTTTTGAAAGAAGAATAGGTTACTGCTTTTATGTCAGTATTTACTTGTAGAACAATTCAATAGCGCACTTGCTGACTAAGAGTTTGTTCACTTCACTCCTATTTTTTCAGTTAACAAATTAAAATTTTTACTTATTCTATAAATGTAAAATGCTGCATTATATGT
The DNA here is from genome assembly GCA_035645575.1 of Metabacillus sp. Lineage (GTDB taxonomy): Bacteria > Bacillota > Bacilli > Bacillales > Bacillaceae > Metabacillus. Next base: position 3,598 of record DASQMK010000604.1, on the reverse strand, counting down.
AAAAAAACTAGCAGGTTATACACCTGCTAGTTTTTTGAAAACCGTTTTATTTCCCACTGTTAAATTCTTTCAAAACCTCATTATATCGGTCTGGAAAATTTGTAAATAAACCTGTAACTCCCCATTCTAATGCCTTTCTCATGTCTTCCTTCTCATTTATTGTATATGGGTGAATTTGCAGGCCGTTCTCTCTTACCTTTTCTACGTATGCCTGGTCAATTTGCTTAAAGTTTGGACCTACGCCTATTGCATACTCTTTCAATGTCTCGATCTCTTCATCAGTAATGGATGCTGGGGTACGGTACGATTTAAGCTGAACCAATGGAATATTTGGATTTAGTTCGTGTATTTTTAATAAGCTTTCTTGACTAAACGATTGGATAATGACATGGCTTGAGCGGCCATTTACACCAGTAAGTTTATATTCTTCTAGTAATTCTAGTAATTTTTCCTCCATACCAGGGTATACGTCTGGTGACTTTGTTTCAATGTAGTAGTCAGCACCACGGCCAAATGTTTCAAAAACCTCTTCTAGCGTCGGAACTTGAAGTCCTTTATATTCCTTTTTTGCATATTCAGGATACTTTTCGTTAAACCATGAGCCTGCGTCAAGCTCTTTTATTTCCTCTAATGTTTTATCCTTAACCAATCCAGTACCGTTCGTTGTGCGGTCTACTGTTTCATCATGCATGGCAATGAGGTGTCCATCCTTTGTCATTTGAAGGTCGACCTCAATATAATCACCCTTCATTTGCTCACCTAATTCGTAGGCAGCAATCGTATGCTCGGGAGCATGTCCAGATGCACCACGATGGGCAACATTTAATAGTTTTGATTCAGTTGTTGGAAAGTTGGATTTTTCAGCAGCAAGCGCACCAGGTAAAGAAGCTTGAAGAGCAAATCCTAATGTCAAACATAGTAATGCTGTCTTTTTTAAACTTTTATTCAATTCTATTTCACTCCTTTATGTAAGTTCATTACTTACATTACAAGGAGAATGTAAATACTAGATTGATAGATTGTAAAAAATTGATTTACAAGCAAAATCAGGTAATAAATCCTACTCTATAGAAAACCCTTTCTCCTAGAGAATAACGAAATAATCGTTTTATCTAGGAGAAAAATGATGAAATGATTGTTATTTATATCATCCTAAAGTCTTGTTTTCACATCTTCCCATTAAAAATCTCCCATTTGAAGCAGTCAGACTCTATTAAAATTTCTGTTCGTTTGCCAAAAAGTTAGAATATTTTTACGAGAAATTTACAAATCTAATAAGGAGAAAGTGAAATGAAAAAAGTGCTTCTAATCATCTACCAATATGGGAAGAAATTATTTTAGATCTTGAACATCCATTATATATGGAAAAAAGTAGAGAAGAAAAATAAAATCAAACCCTTCGCTGCTTTTTAAGAAGAGTTTTTTGTAGATATATAGATACCTAATAAAATCGTATATCTTATGCAATAATAAAGTGGTGATCATGAAGTTAGGAATAATCTCACTACAATTGCGCTGAGACGATTAAACTACTTAGTCTCCAATCACCTGATTTTCTAGCTGTCTCCACCAATTATCGATGAGCCCGTGCCAATTATAAAAAAGTGTACTTCTCGGTGAGAGAGAAATTCGAGCAAAGTCAGTGTCATTATAGACTTCACTGCCTATCACATGTACAGCATTATGCAGAGAGGTTGTTTGCAGAAAACGCCCTAGTTCATCAGCTGAGTTAAAGGATGACAGGTTTCTCATTATTTGATTTTCAGCATTTTGAAGTGCTCTTGTCCATCCAGGATGTCTTGTAATTTCAGAAGGAATAGAACTCCACGCAGCAACTGATCTTTGATTCAATCCTTGACTGTTATACCATTCTAAAGCTTTCTGTAAATAATTTCGGTGAAATGAAAGGAATTCAAGTCCGTCACCAGAACGCAATTGCCCCATGTTCCTATTTCTCCGATGCCTCCTATCATGTTCCACTAAAAGGTACTCAGGAAAATTTCCAATTCGATCCATGGTTACCTCCTTTTACATTAAATTTTTTTAAGGTTACGCACAGTTCACCTAATCTTGTAATATAATGATGCTTTCTATTTATACTATTCAATAATAGAAAATGTGTTTGGATTTCAAAAAAACGATCTTATTTATTTGTCTTATCCAGTCCCATTTGCTATTATCTATTATTTAACGATTTAGCAATAGGCTTAGTGAATTTCCGAAGAAACATGTTTTTAAACTGGCAAGGATATCAGGTTTTAGGGTATTAGGCAGTGTTTAACAGGAGCTGATAAATAAATGAGATCTGCCCTACCACCATTATTTAAGAAGAATATTTCATACATAATAAATGTCGCTTTATCAATTGCATTTTATGTAACTAGTGCAGAATCTAAACTTACTCTGAATTAAAATAAAGGTTTTGTAAAACCTAACTATAAAATCTCTGGGGAGTGTTTATATGAAAAATAAGTTAGATTTTCTAATTACATTACATATAGTCAGTACAATATTGTCATCGATTTTTAGTATTGTGATGCTTATTCTAACTATAATGCATGATAAACAAGTAACTGGTGGAAGTTTTAAGAAGTGACTCTTTTTCACTTCTTTTTTTACTTCGCAAATGTTTCACCAATGCAGTATCTTAGCGAATTGCGAGATAATTAGAAATCCTCCATTCCCCCTCTATTATTACAAATCTTCCCTATAGTGAATAATAATCCCATAAACAGAACACATTATTATTGTGAAAGAAGGTGCTAAATGAATTTCTTAAGGAGGATAACAATGGGAATATTAAGTGGCAATCCCAAAGATGAACCAATGCACTATGGTGAAGTTTTTGGAACATGGTCTTATCTAATGACAACTAAAGGTTTAGTTGCTGGATATCAAACTTTCATAAATCACGCAGGTGATGGCGATTTACAAAAATTGCTTAAAGAAGCAATAGACCTGGGAAAACAAGAAATCCAACAAATAGAAGCTTTGTTAAAAGAAAACGGTGTTGGTTTACCTCCAACTCCCCCTGAACGTCCTAATGCACGTTTAGAAGACATTCCTGTTGGAGCAAGGTTTGCCGATCCAGAAATTTCAGCTTCTGTATCAAAAGATATTTCCGCTGGGTTAGTTGCATGCAGTACAATAATTGGAGAATCTATTAGGGAAGATATAGCAATGATGTTTGCCCAGTTACATACCCAAAAAGCTACACTCGGGGGAAAATACCTAAGACTTAATAAGGAAAAAGGCTGGCTTATTCCTCCCCCACTTCACGTCCATAATGGAGATTGTTAAAGTATCCATTTAAAGAGTAGTGGAAAATCACTGCTCTTTTTTTATAAATTTTCCTTTTTAAAACTTTTACGTCGCTTTTTGTGTCACTAATGCAGTATCCAAGCGAACTACGAACTTACAACTAACCACCTAGTTCCACATTTTATGTGAATAATTTTGAAATCTCTCATTTTTCCAAATTTCTTAATTACCAAATTTAAACTTGTATAGTAATATTTTATAGTCTCCCCCATGAGAGGGGGTGAGAACATGGATGTAAAAGACATAATAAAAAGATTCTCAGACTTTGAATTGACTG